>NZ_CALMQR010000031.1:0-87142 GCF_937871995.1 uncultured Citricoccus sp.
ACGCAGGTGCCGGTTGAGTTGACGTCGTCGTTGGCGGAGTTGGACCCGGAGATCGCCGGGCACATCGATGCGGAGCTGGCCCGTCAGCGTGAGGGCCTGGAGATGATCGCCTCGGAGAACCACACCGCCGCGGCGGTGATGCAGGCCCAGGGCTCGGTGCTGACGAACAAGTACGCCGAGGGGTACCCGGGCAAGCGGTACTACGGCGGGTGCGAGCACGTCGACGCGATCGAGACGATCGCGATCGAGCGGGTCAAGGCCCTGTTCGGGGCGCAGTTCGCCAACGTCCAGCCGCACTCCGGGGCCCAGGCCAACGCCTCGGTGATGCACGCGCTGATCCGGCCCGGGGACACCGTGCTGGGGCTGAACCTGGCCCACGGCGGGCACCTGACGCACGGGATGAAGATCAACTTCTCCGGCCGGCTCTACAACATCGTGGCCTACGGGGTCGACGAGGACACCTACGAGGTGGACATGGACCAGGTCGCGGCCCTGGCCCGGGAGCACTCCCCGAAGCTGATCGTGGCCGGCTGGTCGGCCTACCCCCGGCAGCTGGACTTCGCCCGGTTCCGGGCGATCGCCGACGAGGTCGGGGCGTACCTGATGGTGGACATGGCCCACTTCGCCGGGCTGGTGGCCACCGGGCTGCACCCGAGCCCGGTGCCCCACGCCCACGTGGTGACCTCCACCACCCACAAGACCCTGGCCGGCCCGCGCGGCGGGATCATCCTGACCAACGACGCCGAGATCGCCAAGAAGGTCAACTCCGCGGTGTTTCCGGGCCAGCAGGGCGGGCCGCTGGAGCACGTGATCGCCGGCAAGGCGGTGGCGTTCCAGATCGCCGCCGGGGAGTCCTTCCGGGACCGCCAGGCCCGCACCCTGGCCGGGGCCCGGATCCTGGCCGAGCGCCTGACCCGCCCGGACGTGGCCGAGCACGGGATCACCGTGCTCACCGGCGGCACCGACGTGCACCTGGTCCTGGTGGACCTGCGGGACTCCTCCCTGGACGGGCGCCAGGGTGAGGACCTGCTGGCGAAGGTCGAGATCACCATCAACCGCAACGCGGTCCCGTTCGACCCGCGCCCGCCGATGGTGACCTCCGGGCTGCGGATCGGCACCCCGGCCCTGGCCACCCGCGGCTTCGACGAGGCCGCCTTCACCGAGGTCGCCGAGATCATCGCCCAGACCCTGATCACCGGGGCCAGCCCCACCGGCCCCGACGAGCAGACACTGCACGGCCTGCGCGACCGCGTCCACGCCCTGGCCGCCGCCCACCCCCTCTACCCCAACCTCGACCCGATGGGAGCCTGACCATGGCTGATCTGCTGCCCGAGCACCCGGACTTCCTCTGGCGGAACCCGGAGCCCAAGAAGAGCTACGACGCCGTGATCGTCGGCGGCGGCGGCCATGGCCTGGCCACCGCGTACTACCTCGCCTCCAGGCACGGCATGACCAACATCGCCATCCTCGAACGGGGCTGGCTGGCCGGCGGGAACATGGCCCGCAACACCACGATCATCCGCTCCAACTACCTGTGGGACGAGTCCGCCGCCATCTACGAGCACTCCCTGAAGCTGTGGGAGGGCCTGCCCGAGGAACTGGACTACGACTTCCTGTTCTCCCAGCGCGGCGTGATGAACCTGGCGCACACCCTCCAGGACGTGCGCGAGTCCCAGCGCCGGGTCAACGCCAACGTCCTGAACGGGGTGGACGCCGAATGGCTCGACCCGAAGCAGGTCAAGGAGCTGTGCCCGATCATCAACATCGGGGACGACATCCGCTACCCCGTCATGGGCGCCACCTACCAGCCCCGCGCCGGCATCGCCAAGCACGACCACGTGGCCTGGGCCTTCGCCCGCAAGTGCGACGAGATGGGCGTGGACATCATCCAGAACTGCGAGGTGACCGGTTTCGTCAAGGACGGCAACCGCGTCGTCGGCGTGGAGACCACCCGCGGCCGCATCAACGCGGGCAAGGTGGGACTGGCAGCCGCCGGGCACTCCTCGGTCCTGGCCGACCTGGCGGGATTCCGCCTGCCGATCTCCTCGCACCCGCTGCAGGCGCTGGTCTCGGAACTGTTCGAACCGGTCCACCCGACCGTGGTGATGTCCAACCACGTGCACGTGTACGTCTCCCAGGCGCACAAGGGCGAACTGGTGATGGGTGCGGGCATCGACTCGTACAACGGCTACGGCCAGCGCGGTGCCTTCCACGTCGTGGAGGAGCAGCTGGCCGCGGCGGTGGAGCTGTTCCCGATCTTCGCCCGGGCGCACCTGCTGCGCACCTGGGGCGGCATCGTGGACACGACCTTCGACGCCTCGCCCATCGTGTCCACCACCCCGATCGACGAGCTCTACGTCAACTGTGGCTGGGGCACGGGCGGGTTCAAGGGCACCCCGGCATCCGGGTACACCTTCGCCCACACCATCGCCACCGGTGAGGCGCACCCGCTGAACGCCCCGTTCGCGCTGGAGCGCTTCGAGACCGGCCACCTCATCGACGAGCACGGCGCCGCCGCCGTGGCCCACTGACAGCTTCAGGAGCCTTCGACATGCTTTCCATTCCCTGCCCCGAGTGCGGGCCCCGAGACGAGATCGAATTCCACTACGGGGGCCAGGCGCACGTCGCCTACCCCGAGGATCCCCACAGCCTGGACGACCGTGGCTGGGCGGAGTACCTCTTCTACCGGGACAACCCCAAGGGCCTGTTCGCCGAGCGCTGGCAGCACGCCGCCGGATGCCGCAAGTGGTTCAACGCCCTGCGTGACACCCACACCTACGAGTTCGCCGCGACCTACCGCGTCGGCGAGCCCCGGCCCGACGTCGCCGACCCCCACCCGGGGGCGGCGCCGGCCGGTCCCTCCACCCCTTCCACCACCCCTTCGAGCCCCGCGGGAGGCACCCTGTGAGCAGCGCACGACTGGACGCCGATCGGGCCCCCGGTCATTCCATCGACCGGACCCGCACCATCACCTTCTCCGTGGACGGCCAGGACTACACCGGTCACCACGGTGACACCCTCGCCAGTGCCCTCGTGGCCGCCGGCCGCCTCGACTGCGGCCCGTCCATGTACCTCGGCCGGCCCCGCGGCATCCTCGCTGCCGGCGTGGAGGAGCCCAACGCCCTGGTGACGGTCTCCGCCCGGTTCCCCGGTCACGTGGACGAGTCCATGCTGCCGGCGACCACGGTGGGCCTCACGGAGGGCCTCCGGGCCGGTTACCTGTCCGGCCTGGGCACGCTCGACCCGGGACGCGACGAGGCGGTCTACGACCACAAGTACGTGCACACGGACGTGCTGGTCGTCGGCGCCGGCCCGGCCGGACTGGCCGCGGCCCGCGAGGCGGCCCGGACCGGTGCGCGCACCATCCTGATGGACGACCAGCCCACGGCCGGCGGGTCGTTGCTGTCCGGCAGGGACGAGACCATCGACGGCGTCGACGCCCGTCAGTGGGCCCAGGACACCCTGACGGAGCTGGCCGGTGCGGAGGACTTCACCTACCTGCCGCGCACCACCGCCTTCGGCAGCTACGACGCCAACTTCGTCGTCGCCGTCCAGCACCGCACCGACCACCTCGAGCCGCGCGAGCGCCCGGGCGTGTCCCGGCAGCGGATCTGGCACGTGCGCGCCTCCCAGGTGGTGCTGGCCACCGGCGCCCACGAGCGCCCGCTGGTGTTCGCCAACAACGACCGCCCGGGCATCATGCTCGCCGGTGCCGTCCGCAGCTACCTGAACCGGTACGCGGCCGCCGCCGGCACCAACGTGGCGGTCGCCACCACCAACGACTCCGCCTACCTCCTCGTGCAGGACCTGCACGCCGCGGGCATCGGCGTCACCGCCGTGGTGGACTCCCGCCCGGATGCCTCGACCACCGCCCTGGAGGTCCTCGAGGCCACCGGCGTGCGGGGCATCTTCGGCGCCGCGGTGGTGGACACCGAGGGCGAGGGGCCGGCCGGCCGCATCAGCGGCATCACCGTGGCCCAGATCGACGAGTCCGGTGCCATCGCCGGCACGCCCGAGCGCCTCGAGACCGACCTGCTCGCCGTGGCCGGCGGGTTCACGCCGGTGGTCCACCTGCACAGCCAGCGCCAGGGCCGGTTGCACTGGAACGCCGAGATCGCCGGCTTCGTGCCGTCCGCCCCCGTCGCCGACCAGCACGTGGCCGGTGCGGTGACCGGTGAGTACACCCTGGCCGGTGCCCTGTCCCAGGGTGCCCAGGCCGGCGGCCTGGCCGCCGACCGCACTGGCTTCGGTGCAACGGTCCGGGTACCCGAGGCGCCGTCGTCGGAGTACGGATCGGTGCGCTCGCTGTGGCTGGTGCCGGCCCTGGAGGGCGAGCCGCGGGAGTGGCGTACGCACTTCGTGGACCTGCAGCGTGACCAGACCGTGGCCGACGTGCTGCGCGCCACCGGGGCCGGGATGCGCTCGGTGGAGCACGTCAAGCGCTACACCTCCATCTCCACGGCGAACGACCAGGGCAAGACCTCCGGGGTCAACGCGATCGGCGTGATCGCCGCCGCCCTGAACGAGTCGGACCTGGGCGAGGTCGGCAACACCACCTTCCGGGCGCCGTTCACACCGGTGGCCTTCGCCGCCGTCGCCGGACGCCGCCGCGGTGAGCTGTTCGATCCCGCCCGCCTGACCTCGATCCACCCGTGGCACGTGGCGAACGGGGCCCTGTTCGAGGACGTGGGCCAGTGGAAGCGGCCCTGGTACTTCCCGAAGGACGGGGAGGACATGGACGCGGCCGTGCTGCGCGAGTGCGCCGCCGTGCGCGAGTCCGTCGGCTTCATGGACGGGACCACGCTGGGCAAGATCGAGATCCGTGGCGAGGACGCCGGTGAATTCCTCAACCGCATCTACACCAACGGCTTCAAGAAGCTGAAGGTCGGCATGGGCCGCTACGGGCTGATGTGCACCGCGGACGGCATGCTCTTCGACGACGGCGTGACCATGCGCCTGGCCGAGGACCGGTTCTTCATGACCACCACGACCGGTGGCGCCGCCAAGGTGCTGGACTGGCTCGAGGAATGGCACCAGACCGAGTGGCCGGAACTGGACGTGGTGTTCACCTCGGTGACCGAGCAGTGGAGCACGATCGCCGTCGTGGGGCCGAAGTCCCGCGCCGTGGTCGCGAAGCTGGCCCCGGAGCTGGACGTCTCCAACGAGGCGTTCCCGTTCATGGCGTTCCGCGAGACCACCCTGGCCAACGGGACCCCGGCGCGGATCTGCCGGATCTCGTTCTCCGGTGAGCTCGCCTTCGAGATCAACGTCGAGGCGTTCTACGGGTTGTCCACGTGGGAGGCCGTGGCGGAGGCCGGTGCGGAGTTCGACATCACCCCGTACGGCACCGAGACCATGCACGTCCTGCGCGCCGAGAAGGGACTCATCATCATCGGCCAGGACACCGACGGCACGGTGACCCCGCAGGACGCCGGCATGGAGTGGGCCGTCTCGAAGCTCAAGGACTTCGTGGGCAAGCGCTCCTACTCCCGGCCCTACGCGGCCCGGGAGGACCGCCGGCACCTGGTGGGCGTGCTGCCCGTGGACCGCACCACGCGGCTCGCGGAAGGCGCCCAGCTGGTGGCCGCGGACACCCCCATCACCCCCGACGCCGGCCCGGTCCCGATGATCGGGCACGTCACCTCCTCCTACAACTCGGCGGCCCTGGGCCGGCCGTTCGGCCTGGCCCTCGTGGACAACGGCCGCAACCGGTTCGGCGAGATCGTGAAGTCCCCGCTCGGGGACGGATCCGTGGATGTCGAGATCACCTCACCCGTCCTGTTTGACCCTGAAGGGAGCCGTCGCGATGGCTGAGAACACCATGACGATCGACCAGTCCCAGGCATCCGGCCAGGTGGCCGCAGGCCTCCGCCGGACCCCGGCCGCACACCTGGCCGCCGAGATGGCCCAGGTGGGTGAACGCTCCCAGGGCGCAGTGTCCGTGCGCGAGCTGGCCTTCCCGGTGCAGCTGGGGCTGCGCGCCCGGCCGAACTCCGCCTCGGCCACCGCGTTGGAGGGCGTGCTCGGGGTGTCCCTGCCCACCGGACACGGACAGGTCACCGGAGACCCGGACGGCCTGCACGTGGTGTGGCTGTCCCCGGACGAGTTCCTCGCCGTGGACGTCTCCCGGGAGCAGGTGCCCGGCGAGGGGCGCGAGCTGGAGGACGCGCTGGAGGGCCTGCCCGGTCAGGCGGTGGACATCTCGGCCAACCGCAGCGTCCTGGACCTGCGTGGTCCGAGGGTGCGCGAGGTCCTGGAGAAGGGGTGCCACGCCGACCTGCACCCCCGGTCGTTCGGGGTGGGCACCGCCATCGCCACCCAGCTCGGGCCGGTGCCGGTGGTCCTGCACCGCTACGCGGACAGTGGATACCGGGTCTACCCCCGTGCCTCCTTCGCCGACTACCTCGTACGCTGGGTGCTGGATGCCGCCGAGGAGTTCTGCCATGAGGAGGTTCTGTGACCCTGAGCGTGCTTGACCTGTTCTCCATCGGGCTGGGGCCGTCGTCGTCCCACACCGTGGGACCCATGCGTGCCGCCCGCATCTTCGTGGGCGGCCTGGCGGAGAGCGGGACGCTGGAGTCCGTGGCCCGTGTCCAGGGAGAGCTGTTCGGCTCCCTGGCGGCCACGGGCATCGGGCACGGTTCGGATGCCGCGGTCGTGCTGGGGCTGGCCGGCCGGGACCCCGAGACGATCGAGGCGGACGAGGCTCCGCGCGTCGTCCTCGAGGCCATCGAGACCGGCCGGCTGGCCCTCAACGGCACCCACGAGGTCGACTTCGACAAGGACCGGGACGTGGTGCTGCACCGCGGCCAGTCCCTGCCCGGCCACCCCAACGGCATGCGCGTCTCCGCGTATGACGCCGCCGGCGGCCTGGTCGCCTCGCAGGAGTACTACTCCGTGGGCGGCGGCTTCGTGGTGACGGCCGAGGACCTGGGCACGCCGGAACCGGAGGACCAGGACAACCCGGAGCCGTACCCGTTCGCCGACGCGGCCGAGCTGCTGCAGCGATGCCGGGAGTCCGGCAAGTCCATCGCCGAGGTGATGCTCGCGAACGAACTGACCCGGCACAGTGAGGACGAGGTCCGTTCGTCCCTGCTCCACGTGTGGGCGGTCATGAGGGAGTGCGTGGAGAACGGGTGCGGCCGCACCGAGGAGACCCTGCCCGGTGGGCTGCAGGCCCGGCGCCGGGCGCCCGGGTTGCTCCGCCGGCTCCAGGAGCAGGAGGCGGCGGGGGATGACAAGGACACCCTCTGGGCCATGGAGTGGGTCAACCTGTTCGCACTGGCCGTCAACGAGGAGAACGCCTCGGGCGGCCGGGTGGTCACCGCCCCGACCAACGGGGCGGCGGGCATCATCCCCGCCGTGCTGCACTACTTCGACCGGTTCCGGGAGTGCGACGACGACGCCGTCGTGGACTTCCTGCTCACCGCCGGGGCGATCGGGACGCTGTTCAAGCGCAACGCCTCGATCTCCGGCGCGGAGGTCGGCTGCCAGGGCGAGGTCGGCTCGGCCTGCTCGATGGCGGCGGCCGGCCTGTGCGCGGTGCTCGGCGGCACGCCCGAGCAGGTCGAGAACGCGGCGGAGATCGGCCTGGAGCACAACCTGGGCCTGACCTGCGACCCGATCGCCGGACTGGTCCAGATCCCCTGCATCGAGCGCAACGCGATCGCCTCGGTCAAGGCCATCAACGCGGCCCGGCTGGCCCTGGTGGGGGACGGTTCGCACCGGGTCACCCTGGACGAGGCGATCAACACCATGCGGGAGACCGGACGGGACATGATGTCCAAGTACAAGGAGACCTCCCGCGGCGGCCTGGCCGTGAACGTGGCCGTCAACATCCCGGAGTGCTGAGGTGGGCTGACCGTCCTCCCGCTCCCGGCGTCCCGCGCCCCCGGCGTCCCGGCGTCGCCCCCGGTGGATCCCTGCGGGATCCCTGCACCAGGGGCGGCCCCGGGACCACCGGGGGCGCCCGGCGTTGAACGGGTCTCGCGGATCGTTGACAAAAGTGTTGCCCAGATCACACCTCAATACCTATGCTGAGAGGTATTGGCGGCCGGGTGATCGTTGCCGACGGCCGGACGACGCGAGGAGACAGTCATGACCGAGAAGAAGACCCTGCAGGACGTGCTGGACGCGGCCGGGAACCCCGTGGACCACATGCGCAACGTGAAGACCGGCGCGTACATATACCCGGTGGTGGCCCCGGAGTTCACCAACTGGCGCGACGAGGTGGGCGCCTGGCGCGACTCCGCCGTCATGTTCGACCAGACCCACCACATGGACAACCTGATCATCCGGGGCAGGGACGCCCACCGGCTGCTGTCCACAGTGGCCATCAACTCGCTGGAGAACTTCCCGGTCGACCGGGCCAAGCAGATCGTCCCGGTCACCCCGGCCGGCCACGTCATCGGCGACGGCATCCTGTTCCATGACGAGCAGGACCAGTACACCTATGTGGGCCGCGCCCCGGTCACGGACTGGATCACCTTCCACGCCGAGACCGGTGGCTACGACGTCGAGCTCACCGTGGACCGGCGCTCGCCGTCCCGACCGATGGGCAAGGCCGTCACCCGCGAGTTCTGGCGCCTGCAGATCCAGGGCCCCCGCGCGTGGGACGTGATCGAGAAGGTCAACGGCGGACCCGTCGAGCAGCTGAAGTTCTTCCACATGAGCTCCATGAACGTGGGTGGCACGCAGGTGCGCACGCTGCGTCACGGCATGGCCGGCGCCCCGGGGCTGGAGCTGTGGGGCCCGTACGAGGACTACGACCGTGTCCGCGAGGTGTTCATGGAGGCCGGTGAGGAGTTCGGCCTCACCGCCGTGGGCGCCCGGGCGTACTCCTCCAACACCCTGGAGTCCGGCTGGATCCCGTCCCCGCTGCCGGCCATCTACTCCGGGGACGGCATGCTCGCCGAGTACCGGCGGTGGCTCGGTGCGGACTCCTACGAGGCGATGAACACGATCGCCGGCTCCTTCGTCTCCGAGGACATCGAGGACTACTACACCACCCCGTTCGAACTGGGCTACGGCAACTTCATCAAGTACGACCACGACTTCATCGGCCGCGAGGCCCTGGAGCAGATGGACCAGTCCGCCCAGCGCCACAAGGTCACCCTGGCCTGGGACGACGAGGACATGGCGCGCATCCACGCCTCGATGTACGGCAAGGGCGAGCTGCCCTACAAGTTCTTCGACCTGCCCAACGCCAACTACGGCTCGTCCAACTTCGACGCCGTGGTGGACGAGTCCGGCAGGGTGGTGGGGCTGTCCATGTTCACCGGGTACTCGTTCAACGAGCGCACCGCGCTCTCCCTCGCGGTGGTGGACCCGGACGTGCAGGTCGGGGACCGGCTGAAGGTCGTGTGGGGTGAGCCCGACGGCGGTTCCGGCAAGACCACCGTGGAACGCCACCGGCAGATCGAGGTCAACGTGACCGTCTCCCCGGTGCCCTACTCCTCCGAGGTCCGCGAGAACTACGAGGGGTCCTGGCGCAAGGTGGGGGCCGTCTGACCGGCGCCCGTCCCTGAGGCAGCGCCACGGCGGCCCCGCGAGCCCTCCGGTCGCGGGGCCGCCGTGCGCCTGCCGCGCCCCGCACGCGAGGGTCCCGGAGCCGCGCCCCGGGCCCGCCTCACCCGCAGGCGGCGCAGTACGCCAGGCGCGCGAGCTCGCGGGAGATGTTGCGGGCCGTCGTGGTGACCGGGGGGATCAGCTGGTGGGAGGTGAAGCGGTCCTTCTGCACGGTGATGCCGACGGCCGCGACGACCTTGCCGTGGGAGTCGACGATCGGTGCCGCGACGGCCATGACGCCGGTGGCGATCTGGTCGTAGGCGACGGCGACGCCGCGCTGCCGGATCTCGGCCAGCAGCTGACGCAATTCGTGCTGGTCCGTGACCGTGAAGGGTGAGTACGACTCCAGGGGCCGGTCGAGGGCGAGGTCCTGCTCGTAGGGGTCGGCGGCCGCCATCAGGACCCGCCCGGTCGCGGTGGCGTGGCGCGGCCACCGGCCCCCAAAGCGGCTGTCCACGTCCGCCCCGCCGGGTGCCTTGAGCGACTCGAGGTAGAGGACGTCGTGCCCGACGGACACGGACAGGTGGACGTTGGCACGGGTCGCGTGGTGCAGGCCATGGAGGTAGGGATACGCGGCCGACTTGAGCGCCAGGCGGTGCTGCGCGAGGGAGCCGAGCTCCAGGATCTTCAGGCCCACCGTGTACTGCCCGCTGGCCTGCCGTTCCAGCGCACCCCAGTCGGTGAGTTCCCCGACCAGCCGGTGGGCCGTCGGCAGCGTGAGTCCCGCCAGCCGGGCGATCTCGCTGAGGGTGAGGCTGTCGTTGCGGTCGGAGAAGGCGTCCAGGATCGCCAGGACGCGGCCGGCCGCTGTCATCTTTTCGGATACCGCAGAGGTCATGATCTCACCGTGTCCACCATCGCATCATCGTATTCAACGAATAACTATCTTGATAGGTATTTCTGTCGCGCGGGCCGTCGTCGTCCCGAGGACCCCCGTGGGCCCGCGCGGCTGCCGATGAGGACCGGCAGCAGGGCCCTCATCGATCCTCCGCGGGCCAGGCCGCGCACCGTCCCCCAGGCGAAGGCGGCGTTCTCGACCACCCGCAGGGCCAGCAGGGGAAGGTCGGCCGGATGGCGCAGGCGCAGGGCCAGGTCCACGGCGACGCCACGCACCAGGAGGCGCCGCGCCCGTCGCGAGGACGGTGCTGCCAGGACCAGGGGCCAGAACCAGTAGCGGGCCACCAGGGCCGAGCTCTGCTCCAGGTTGGCCCGGAGCCCGGCGGCGGCCAGGCGCAGCACGGACCGCGGCGGCAGGCCCAATGGGGCCAGGCGGCCGCGCAACCGGAGCGCGGTCACGGCGAACACGCCCGGGGGGATGGCGGTGGACCATCCCGCGGGGGCGACGAGGCAGGCGGCGACCACCAGTCCGCCCACCGTGTACCGGGCCGGGGCCAGGAGGGGGCCGTGCCGCCGGGCGAGGGGACCGGAGCTCTCGCCGTAGCCCGCATGCTGGCGGCACCAGGCGCGCAGGCCGGGCCGGCTCGCGTGCCGCACCACGACCTCCGGGACGTAGCGGACCCACCAGCCCCGGTCCACCAGCCGCCAGGCCAGGTCGACGTCCTCGCCGACGCGCAGGGTCTCGTCGAATCCGCCCCGGAGGACCTCCGTCCGGGCCACCCAGCAGGCGGTGGGGACGTAGGAGACCCGGCGGCCCGGTCCGACGAGGCCGGGCACCGTCCCGAGGTCCAGGGCACCCCACCTCTGGTCGTAGCGCACCACGGGATGGGCTGCCGGCGTGGAGTGCGCGCGGACCCGGGGTGCGACGGCGGCCACCAGCGGGTCCGCCAGCTCGGCGAGCAACCGGCGCAGATCCGCCGGCCCGAGGGTCACGTCGGAGTCCACCAACGCCACGTAGGGGGTGGACACCGTCGCGATCCCGGCCGTGCGGGCGCCGGCCGGCCCCCGGTTGGCCGGCAGCCTCAGCAGGCGGGCCCCGTGGGCCCGGACGACCCGGTCGATCGACCGCGGGTCCGCGGAGGCGTCGTCGACCACCGGCACGGGGGGACCCGGGGCGGCCCGGTCGTCACGGGCGCGGGGGGCCAAGGCGCGGAGCAGGCGGTCCAGTCCGGCCGGGCGGTCCCTCACGGGGACCACGACCGTGAGGTCCTCCAGGGCCGGTGCCGCGGGGAGCCGATCCGGCCAGGGCACGGCCATGTCCAGTTCCATCAGCCGGCGCACGACCCCGGTGCCGACGTCCTCGCCCACGCGCACCGAGTCACCCTCCAGCAGCGCACGCACCGACGGGCTCATCCTGGCCACGGCGGGCCGGAGGGACGATTCCAGGACGCCGTGACGGTGGTGCCGCGCGGTCAGGCGCACGCGGAACCCCTCCGGCAGGGGGGTCTCGGAGGGCGCGGACACGGTCATCGCACGAGACGCCCGCCCTGGCCCACCCGGCCCTGCACCAGCCGCTCCTGCACCGTCGAGCACAACCGGTCGAACAGATCGTCACCGGCCGCCGCCGTCGCCGTGGTCGGGTCCCCGAGCACCCCGTTGGGGGAGACGGCGGCGACACCATGCTCCCGCAGCCGGGGCATGAGGTCCCCGACCGGATCGGTCCGGCCGCGTTCACGCGCCCGGTGGTGCACCTGGCCCGGGCGCAACCGCAGCATCAGCGAGGTCTCGGTGTGCCCGGCATGGGCGTCCGCTCCGGCCAGCTCCATGCCGGTCCACGCCGCGTCCCGGCCCTCTGACGCCAACAGTCCGCACGCCTCGATGAGGGAGGGGACGTTGCCGCCGTGTCCCGTGACGAACCGGACGCCCCGCGTCCAGCGGGTGGCGGACCGCACCAGTTCCACGAGGTACCCGACGAGCTGGGCCCGCCCGATGGACACGGTGCCGGCGAAGCCCTCATGCTCGCCGCTGCATCCGAACGGGATGAGCGGCCCCAGGACCCAGTCCGGTCCGAGCCGCGGGGCGACGCGCCGGCAGACCTCCCCCGCGATCACGTTGTCCGTGCCGAGGGGCAGGTGCGGGCCGTGCTGCTCCACCGATCCCAGCGGCACCAGCAGCATCGGCGACCCTCCCGACTCCGCGGACGTGCGCGCCTCGAGGCCGACGGCCCCGGTGGGCGTCGCGGTCGACGGCATCGCCCGTGCGGAGGGGGTGGTCACAGCGAGAGGGCGAAGTCGTCCGGCACCACGAGGTGCTCCGGGCCCAGGTCGTGGATGGACCCGACGCCCATGCCGGTCAGGGAGGCCTCGATGCCCGAGCGCATCAGGTCCAGGACGTTCTCCACGCCGGAGGAGCCGTTGGCGGCCAGGCCCCAGAGGTAGGCGCGGCCGATCATGACGGCGCGGGCACCGAGGGCCACGGCCTTCACCACGTCGGAACCGCGGCGCACCCCACCGTCGAGCAGGACCTCCACCTCGTCGCCGACGGCCTCGGCGATGGCCGGCAGCATGCGGATGGCGGCCGGCGTGCTGTCCAGGTTGTTGCCGCCGTGGTTGGACACGGAGATCGCGGTGGCGCCGGCGTCGACCGCCCGCCGGGCCTCCTCGACCTGCATGACGCCCTTGACCATGGTCGGACCACCCCACTCGCGGATGATCCACTCGATGTCCTGCCACGTGGGAGGCTGCGTCTGCAGCCATTCACCGTAGGCGCCGAAGAACGTCGGGCCGAGCTGGCCCGGATCGACCAGGTTGGGCACGGTGAGGTCCGGGATCCCGCCGTTGGCGAGGAAGGACGCCAGCCACCGGGGCCTGGTCACCACCGAGGGCGCCAGCCGCAGGGCGGAGCGCAGGTCGATCCGCTCGGGGATCTCCGGGCTGCCCCAGTCGCGCCCCACGGAGAAGGACCAGTCCGTGGTGAGGATCAGGCCCTTGGCCCCGGCCTGCCGGGCCCGCTCGATGCGCCGGACCATGTCCTCGCGCGAACCGGTCCAGTACACCTGGAAGAACAGGTCCGGATTGGTGGCGATCACCTGCTCGATCGGCTTGCTCGCGAACGAGCTCAACCCCATCGCCGTGCCGCGGTTCCGGGCGGCCTGCGCCACCGCGACCTCACCGTCGGGGTGCACGGCCTGCACCCCGGTGGGGGAGATCATCACCGGCATCGAGAGGTCGACGCCCATGACGGAGGTGGCCAGGTCATGCCCCCTCGTCTGGCCGACCGTCACCGGTCGCAGGCCGAGGCGGGAGAAGGCGGCGACGTTCTCCGTGACCGTCACACCGGCCTCGGACCCCGCGAGCAGCGCCGAGTAGACCGGCGAGGGCAGCTGCTTGCGTGCCCGCCGCTGCGCCTCGCTCACCGTCTCGAACCAGGGGTTCTTGGTCCAGGGGGTCGAAAGCCGTGTTGCCATGGTTCTCCTGCTTGCGGGTCTGGTGCGCGTTCAGCGCAGGGTGGGGGCCGGCTGGAACCCGGCGAGGGGGCTCTCGGCACAGGCCGAGACCGGCGGGGCATCGGGCCGTCGGCGCTGCAGCTGTACCAGGACCGGTTCGTTGCGCGTGGCGAACGGCCGGGAGTGGTCCTGGCTCGCCGGGGGGACGGATCGCTGTCCCAGCAGGGCGGTCTCGCTGTGGCCCAGGACGCACTCCGGATCGGGGCCGTCCATGGGCAGGCCGGTGAAGAACTTGGCCGCCATGCACCCGCCGCGGCACGAGTCGAAGAAGGGGCACGACGAACAGGCCCCGGCGGACTGGGGGTTCCGCAACTCCCGGAACAGTCCGGAGTCGCGCCAGACACCGGCGAACCCGCCCTCACCGAGCACGTTGCCGGCAAGGAACTCGTCGTGGATGGCGAAGGGGCAGGCGTAGACGTCACCGATGGGGTCGATGAGGCACACCACCCGGCCGGCGCCGCAGAGGTTCAGCCCGGGCAGCGGGCCACCGAGTGGGGCCAGGTGGAAGAAGGAGTCCCCGGTGAGCACGTCCTCACCGTGGGCCACCAGCCACCGGTAGAGCTCCTGCTGCTGCTCGGGCAGCACGTGCAGCTCGTCCCAGACGTCCGCCCCGCGTCCGGAGGGGCGCAGCCGGGTGAGCCTCAGGGTGGCACCGTAGCGGTCCGCGATCGCCTTGAACTCGTCCAGCTGGCCCACGTTCTGGCGGGTGACCACCACCGAGACCTTGGCGTCCCGGAACCCTGCCTCGTGCAGGTTGGCCAGCGCGCGCAGCGCCGTGTCGTAGGAGCCCGGGCCACGGATGTAGTCGTTGACCTCCGCGGTGGCGCCGTCCAGGGACACCTGGACGTCCACGTAGTCCGTGGCGGCCAGGCGGCGGGCGTTCTCCGGGGTGATCCGCACGCCGTTGGTGGAGAACTTGACGCCGACCTGGTGGGCGACGGCGTAGTCCACCAGGTGCCAGAAGTCCGGTCTCACGGTGGGTTCGCCTCCACCGATGTTGACGTAGAACACCCCCATCCGCTGCAGTTCGTCGATGACGGCCTCGCACTGCTCGGTGGTCAGCTCCCGGGGGTCGCGGCGTCCGGAGGAGGACAGGCAGTGGGCGCAGGACAGGTTGCAGGCGTAGGTCAGCTCCCAGGTCAGGCAGATCGGGGCGTCCAGTCCCTGCTCGAAGTGGTCGACCAGCCGGTTCTGAGGCCGGCGGTCCAGGGCCGGTGCGGTCATGGGGTGTCTCTTTCCTCGGGCCCGCCCTCGGGCAGGGCGTGGTCGGTCAGCATCCGGATGCGCTGCAGGTGGTGCAGCACCTGCAACAACGGTCCGCGCTCCTCGGCGGGAACCCCGGCCCGGTCCATGCAGTCCCCGACCGTCGTCGTGCCGTCCATCAGGCGGACCACGTGGGCCAGCCGGGGGGACTTCAGGAACATCAGCGTGCGCGTGCGGAAGTCGTACAGCAGGGCCCCGAAGCGCTCGGGGCGGACGGACACGCTGCGTGCCAGGCACGGGCTGGCGGTCACGTCCAGGGCGGGAGCGGCCTGGACCGGGGTGGACATCAGTACACCCCGCACATGCCGTCGATCGAGACCTCCTCGATCAGCTCGCCGAGGGTGTCGGCCGGGGTCTCGTCGGCGGGCTGGACGTCGTCCTGGTGCTGGGGTGCCATCGGGGATGCCATGGGATGTGACCTCTCTGGGATCGTTCGCCGGGCGGCGACGGGACCGGAAGGACGCCGGTGGGGGGCTGTGCGCCCTCTCCGCCCTGGTGCCTATCGCCATAGGGGCTGATCGCCCTGACCTCGATGTTAGGGAGATCACATCCGGAGCCCAAGGGTGGCTTCCGCGTGATGGAAGCCTCCCGGTGGCGTGGTGCTCCGAGACCGGGTGTCCGTACCCCTCAGGGTCGCCATGTGCGTGCCCACCAGCGCCGCCGTGGAGGCCGGCCCGCGGCTGGGCACGTCCGGGAGCACGGAGGTGTCCACGATGCGCAGCCCCTCCACCCCGTGGACGCGGCCCTGCTGGTCGGTGACGCTGCCGGGGCTCTCGGGCGGCCCCATGGGTGCCGTCCCCGCGGTGTGCACGGCCGTGCCCAGGTTCCGGGCCATCCAGGAGTCCAGGGCGGCATCATTCGCAGGCAGCAGATCCTCCAGGCGGCCGGCGTCCAGGAGGTCTCCCAGCGGACCGGACCTCAGGAGCGCATGGGTCGTCCTGAGTCCGGTGCGCAGGCGGGCGCGGTCATGCTCGGTGGAGAGGTGGCGGTGCCGGATCCGCAGCGGTCGGCGTGGGTCCGCGGACTCCAGGGTGAGGTCCCCCCGGCTCTCCGGTCGCTGCAATGCGACGATCACGGCCAGGTCACCCGACTCATCGGGGGCCCCGGCCAGCGCGCCGAAGGAGCGCAGCATGGGCAGGACCTCGACGTCTCCGGGCGTGGCCGTGGACTCACCGGACAGGTGCAGTGCCCACCCGAAGAGCAGGCGGTCGGGATTCGGCACCGGACGGCGCAGCGGGACGGTCACCATCAGGTCCGGATGGTCGCTGAAGGAGGCGCCGACCCCGGGGGAGTCCACGGCCACGGGCACCCCGGCCCGGCGCAGCGCGGTCGCCGGGCCGATCCCGGAGAGCATGAGCAGATGGGGGGTGGCGAGCGGACCGGCAGCCAGGACCACCTCGTCACAGTGGACGCGGACCGGCTGTCCGTCGCGTTCGGCCTCGACCCCCACGGCCCGGTTCCCGTCCAGGAGGATCGTCCGCACGGTGGTGTCACCCCAGGCGGTGATGTGTCCCTCCCGCAGGGCCGGCAACAGGTGGGTCAGTCCCGTGTTCATGCGCACGCCGTCGCGGACGTTGAGCGGCAGCGGTCCATGCCCCTCGGCCACGGCGGGGTCGTTCAGGTCGGTCACCGGTGCGAATCCCAGGTCGTCCGCAGCCTCGGAGAAAGCCTGCGCCACCGGGGAACGGTCGAGGCGGGCCCGGCTGACCGGCACGGGACCGGCCGATCCGTGGACCACCGTTCCCGGGCGGGCACCGCCCCGCCCGGTGTCTCCGAAGTCCGTGTCGTCCTCCAGGGTGCGCAGCACCGGCACCACCCGTTCCGGGGCCCAATCGGGGTTGCCGGCGGCGGACCAGCGGTCCAGGTCCGTGAGGCGGGGCCAGACGAAGTAGGCGCCGTTCACGGCGGTGCATCCGCCGGCACCGGCGCCCCGGCCGATGTCCGCCGGGGTGCCGGGTGCCAGTTCCGCCGGGAACCAGCTGGTGTGCGCGCCGCGTCCGGCCACGGTCGGCAGGGCCGCCGCGTCGAGAACCTCCGGCGGGAAACCGGACGCGTCCCGCGGGACCGGGCCCGCCTCCAGCACCAGCACCCGTGCCCCGGTCAGGGCGGCCGCGCGGGCGGCGAAGGGCGCGCCGGCCCCACCCGCTCCGACCACCACGATGTCGTACTCGTGCCGCTCTGTCGCCGTCATCGGTCCTCCGCCCGCCGTCACCGTCTCACCGTCACCGCCCGCGGTCCGCGCCTGCAGTCACTGCCTGCCGTCGCCACCCCTTCCGCACCCCGAGGCGGGACCGGCCCGGTCCGCGGTCCCCGGGCGGCCAGGGGGAGGCCGGCGGCCCGTGACCGATCCTCGCGGATGGACGCCGGTGGTGCGCGGTGCCTTCCACCGGGGGGAAGGCGGGCACCGGGCGCGCGGGGCCGGGCCTACCGTGGCGGACGTGGATGAGAACGTGGACGAGAACGTGGACAAGAACACCACCGAGGGTGCAACCGAGGGCCGTGCAGGACACCCTGGTGAGGGCACGCCGCCCTCCGGTGGCGGTCCGGCCGGTGCGGGTGCCCACGGGAGCCTGGCCGGTCAGGTCGCGCTGGTCACGGGATGCGGCAAGCCCGACGGGATGGGTCAGGGTATCGCCCGGGAGCTGGCCGCGCGGGGCGCGGCCCTCGTCCTGACGGACCGCGAACCGCGCGGCGTGGCCAACGAACGCCAGCGACGGCGGGGGGAGGCGCCGCCGTCGGGCCTGGCGGAGTTCGCCGGGGACCTGGGCCGGGCCGGGGCCCGGGTCGAGACCGTGCTGGCCGACATCTCCGTCCGTGACGACGTCGATCGGCTGTTCGACACCGTCCGGGAGGTCCACGGCCGGCTCGACATCCTGGTGAACAACGCCGCCGCGCCGCAGGGTGTGGACCGCCAGGACGTGGAGGACGTGCCCGACGAGGCCTTCGACCTCCAGATCGACGTGAACGTCCGCGGCACCTACTGGATGTGCCGGTCCGCCGTACCCCTGATGCGCGCCCAGGGATACGGGCGGATCGTCAACGTCTCCTCGATGGCCGGGCTCACCGCGGCACCGGGTTCCGTGGCGTACTCGGCCTCCAAGGCCGCCGTGATCGGGATGACGCGGGCCCTGTCGATGGACCTGGGGCCCTGGGGGATCACCGTCAATGCCGTCTGCCCCGGGCTGGTGGCCACGAGCCGGGCCGTCCTGGACCCGGTGGCCGACCTCGACCTGGCGCAGGCCATGGCGGCCCGCGGCCGGGCCATCCCGGTGGGACGGGTGGGGATGCCGGCGGACATCGGTGCCCTCGTGGCCTTCCTCGCCTCTCCCGATGCCGGGTACGTCACCGGCCAGGCCATTCCGGTGGACGGGGGCGGGCTGAGCCCATTCCCCCTGCGACGGCCCGAGCCGGTGCTCGGCAGCGCCGTCTGAACACGCACGTCCCTGACAGAAGGAGTCCTGATGGACCTGAACCTCGACGGCAAGGTGGCCCTGGTGACCGGCTGTGGTCCCAACATCGGCAGTGGCATCGCGCTCGCCCTGGCCCGCTACGGTGCGAAGGTGGCGTGCAACGACGTCTCCGCGGAGTCGATGGACGCCTGCATCTCCCGTATCGAGGCCCATGGCGGCGAGGCCATGGCGGCACCCGGTGACGTGACCGACGAGGCGCAGGTGGGCGAGTACGTCGGCGCCGTGCTCCGGCGGTGGGGGAGGATCGACATCCTCGTCAACAATGCCGCCCTGCTGGGCGGGCGCGGCGTGCTCGACGAGGACGCGGAGTCCTACGAGCGTGCGGTGCGGGTCTCCTCGCTGGGGTACTTCCTCAACACCAAGCACGTGGGCCGGGCGATGGCCGAGCGCGGGATCCGGGGGTCGATCGTCTGCGTCTCCTCGTCGAACGGATGGAGCGGGACGGCGGGGGTGATCGCCTATGCCTTCTGCAAGGGCGGGGTGAACAACTTCGTCCGCGCCGCGGCCATGGACCTGGCCCCCTACGGCATCCGGGTCAACGGCTTCACGCCCACCGCGCCGACCCCGGACAATCCGGACCTGCTGGCGGCCGGGGCGCGCGGCGTGCTGGACGGCCCGCCACCCCGGGGGACGGGACTGGGCGGTGCCGAGGGCGGGGAACCGTGGCGGCGCCCGAGCCGGTGGGGCGGTGACCGTCCCGCGCTGGTCCCGATGGGCACCACCGGCACGCCCACGGACATCGGCCACGCCGTGGCCTGGCTGTCCTCGGACTACGCGCGGCTCGTGACGGGCACGGACCTGGTCGTCGACGGCGGGGCCCGGGCCAAGAACTTCGCCTACCACCCGGCAGGGCCGGCGGAGCTCGCCGGGCCGGTCCCCGTGGTTCCCCTCGACCTGCGCGGTTGAGCGCCGCGGTCCGGCTGGGGAGGGGCCCGCAACCGACCGCGACGGGCGGCCGGGCATCCCGGCCGCCCGTCGCACGCCGGTGTCCGCGGTGCGTCCGTGCACCGGTGGCCGGTGATGCGGCCCGCGGGCGGGCACTCGCGGGGCCGCATGGGCACTCAGGGGGTGAGGTCCACGGCCTGTCCCGGGTGGACCGGGGGCGGCAGCCGGTGGTCCTGTCCGTAGACGGGGGACGAGGTCAGGAACGGGATGGCCGCCGCCCGTTCGGCGTCGAGGCGCTCGTCCGGGAACGCGTCCTCGATGGTCCGGTGCCGGTCGACCACGCCGTCCCGGAACTCGGGGTGGGTCAGGATGAACAGGTCCCCGCGGCGCACTCCGGCCAGGACCCGCCGCCCGGCCTCCTCGGCGCTCATGTACGGCTGCCCGGCAGCGGCCTCCAGGTGACCGGGGTCCGGCCGCTCGTACCCCGAGGGGCCGTAGCCGGCGGGGCGATTGGCGACGGCCGCGGCGATGTTCGAGTGCGTCGGACCGGGACAGTAGGCGCTGACCCCGATGCCCTCCGGTGCCAGCTCGATGTGGAGGGCCTCGGACAGGGCGATCACCGCCGCCTTGGTCATCGAGTAGAGACCGGCGACGATCGGCATCAGCCCGGCCATGGACGAGGTGTTGACGATGTGCGCCCCGGTCCGCCCCGGGCTCTCCCGCCGCAGGAGGGGCAGGAAGGCCTGCAGCCCGTGGCCAACGCCCTTGATGTTGACGTCGATGAGCCAGTCCCAGTCCGCGGCGGTCGCGGCGCTGACGGGACCCGTCAGGCCGATCCCCGCGTTGTTGACCAGCAGGTCGATGCCGCCGGTCTCCTCCTCCACCCGCGCGGCCGCCTCCAGCATGGCGGGCAGGTCGGTGACGTCCACCTGGAGGGGGCGGGCGTCGAGACCGCGGGCGGTGAAGTCCTGCACCGTCTCCCGGAGGTGCCCGGGTGTCCTCCCCGTGACGTAGACGCGCATCCCGGCCTCCAGGCAGGCCGACGCGATGCCGCGGCCGATGCCGCTGCTGCCGCCGGTGATGACGGCGACCCTTCCCTCGAGCTGGTCCATGGGTGGTCTCTCCTTGCGCTCGCGATGATCCGGTCGTGGCGGTCTCAGCCGGCCAGCCGCTCGGTGTACTCGGCGGCCGTGTGCCGGCGGACCGTCTCGGGACTGACGCCGGGGGCGCACTCCACGAGGACCAGCCCACCGTCCTCCACGTGGAACACGGCGAGGTCGGTGTAGACGCGGGTGACGACGCGCGCACCCGTGAGCGGGAACGTGCACTGCCTCACCAGCTTCGGCAGCCCCTGCCGGTCGACGTGCTCCATGCAGATCCACACCTGCGGCGTCCCGGCCACTAGGTCCATCGCCCCGCCCACGGCGGGATTGCGTCCGGGAACGTACCAGTTGGCCAGGTCCCCGGTCTCGGAGACCTGGAGGGCACCCAGGATCGTGACGTCCAGGTGGCCTCCCCGGATCACGGCGAAGGACATCGCCGAGTCCACGATCGCCGCCCCCGGCCGCAGGGAGACCGGTTTCTTCCCCGCGTCGGTCAGGTCCGGGTCCTCATGACCCTCACCCGGGTGGGGTCCGAGGCCGAGCACGCCGTTCTCGGCGTGCAGGACGACCTCGACGTCCTCCGGGATGAAGTGGGGCACGGCCAGGGGGATGCCCACACCCAGGTTGACGGTGTAGCCGTCGATCAGGTCCCGGGCCACCCGGGCGGCCACCTGGTCACGGGTCAACCCGCGAGGCGGGGCCGGGGCGGTCTCGGTCGGGGTCGGACTCATCGCGTCTCCTCGGCGGTCGGGATGGTGGTGTCGTGGTGGTCACCGGGCACCGTGCGCACGATGTGCGCCGTGGCGGGCACTGCTGCGGCCGTCATCACCACGTGGTCCACGAAGACGCCCGGCAGGTGGATGTCGTCCGGGTCGAGGACGTCGACGTCCACGAGCTCCTCGACCTCGACGAACGTGAGCCGGCCGCACATCCCGGCCAGCGGATTGAAGTTGCGCGCCGAGCGGCGGAACCGGATGTTGCCCTTGCGGTCCCCGCGGTGTCCCTTCACCAGGGCGACGTCGGCGCGGATGCCCCGTTCCAGCACGTGGGGACGGCCGTCGAAGTCACGGGTCTCCTTCGGCTCGACCCGAGCGTGGGGGTGTCCGTCCCGGTAGGACAGGGCGAACTCCCCGTCCGAGAGCATGGTCCGGGCCCCGGAAGGGGTGTAGAAGGCTGCGATGCCGGCCCCGCCGGCGCGCATGCGCTCGGCCAGGGTGCCCTGGGGGACCAGCTCGAACTCGACGCGACCGGCGAAGTACTCCGCGTAGAACTCCGGCAGGATCGGGAAGGACGCGGTCAGCCGGCGCAACCGGCCCTCCCGGAGCAACCGGCCCACGCCCTTGAAGTCCTCGCCGACGTTGTTGACGTACAGGTGCAGCTCGGTCTTGCCGAGGTCGCACAGCGCGTTCAGCAGGGCATCGGGACGGCCGGAGGCGCCGAAGCCCCCGACCGCGACGGTGGCGCCGTCGGGCACCGCGTCCAGGTGCCCGTGCAGGTCCTGGCGGAACTTGTCGATCACTTCGGCTCTCCGTTCATCGTGCATGGCCTCGGGAGGGGACGTCCGAGGTGGTCCAGGCCACGGCCCGTCTCCGACAGTGAACCCGCGCACCGGTGCGCGCACAGCACCCTTTCCACCGGACAGAACCCCGGGAGCGGGTCGGGGCCCGGGGGCCCCAGGACGACCGCTCGGCCCGCCACCCACCACCGTGGTCCGAAGCGCCGGCCTGCTTCCGCGCCACGGAAGGGCGCTGGTGATGGGCGTCACACCTGGGCGACGGTAGGTCCATCCTCCGGTGGTGCGGAGGCGGCCGAGGCCGTCAGCGTCCGGACCACGCCAGCTTCAGTCAGAAAGGGGTCCCATGAGCATGAAGACTCGGGCGGTCGTGTGCCGTGAGCCCGGACAGCCCTGGGAAGTCACCGAACTCGACCTCGATGAGCCCAAGGCCAATGAGGTCCGCATCAAGATGATGGCCGCCGGGATGTGCCACTCCGACGACCACATCCAGAAGGGTGACGCCCCCATGCGGATGCCCGTGGTCGGCGGACACGAGGGCGCCGGCATCATCGACGCCGTGGGCGAGGGGGTCACCCGTGTCAGCGTCGGCGACCACGTGGTGTGCTCCTTCATTCCCGCCTGCGGGTCCTGCCGCTACTGTTCCACCGGGCGCCAGAATCTCTGCGACTCCGGCAAGAACGCGGCCACCGGTGAATTCCCGGACGGGACGTTCCGGTTCCACCAGGACGGCGTGGACTTCGGCGGGCTCTGCGTGCTGGGAACCTTCTCCCAGTACACCGTGGTCTCCGAGTACTCCGTGATCCCGGTGCCGCAGGACCTGCCCTTCGACGTGGCCTGCCTGGTCGGCTGCGGCGTGCCCACCGGCTGGGGCTCCGCCGTCCACGCCGCCGGTGTCGAGGCCGGCCAGACCGCGGTGGTGTTCGGTGCGGGCGGCGTCGGCATGAACGCGGTCCAGGGGGCGGCCATGGCCGGTGCCCAGCGCGTCGTGGTGGTGGACCCCGTGGAGTTCAAGCGGGACAAGGCCCTCGAGTTCGGGGCGACCCACGTGTTCCCCACCGCCCAGGAGGCCACCGACTTCGTCATCGAGTCGACCTGGGGGGAACTGGCGGACCACGCCATCATCACGGTCGGCAGCCTGCACGACGAGGTCATCCACGACGCCATCAACATCGTGGGCAAGTCCGGGCAGGTCACCATCACCGCCGTCGGCAACGGGTCCATCAGGGAACACCCGGGCATGCTGATCGGCTTCCAGCGGCGGATCCAGGGCGCCATCTTCGGCGCCTGCAACCCGCTGCACGACGTCCCCCGCCTGGTGAGCATGTACCAGAACGGCAAGCTCAAGCTCGACGAGCTCATCACGAACCGCTACAGCATGGACCAGGTCAACGAGGGATACCAGGACATGCTCGACGGCAAGAACATCCGCGGCATCATCACCATCGAGCACTGATCGAAGCGCGAGAGAGAGAACACCATGACTGCAGTCATCGACCCCCAGGAAGCACTCGACACCCCGTTGCTCCAGGACAATGTCCAGCTGATCGGCGGCGAGTGGGTCCCCGCCGCCGGCGGTGAGTCCATCGAGGTCATCAATCCCGCCAACCGCGAGGTCCTCGGGCGGGTGCCGCGGGGGACCGCCGAGGACGTGGACGACGCCGTCCGCGCGGCCGAGCGGGCACTGCCGGCCTGGCGGGACCTCAACGCCACGGCCCGAGCGGGCCTGCTCTACCGCTGGGCCGAACTCGTGGAGCAGAACGCCCAGGTGCTCGACCAGCTCGAGTCCCGCGACGTCGGCCGTCCCCACTGGGGCCCCTCGCCGCTGGCCGGGATGATCCGCTTCATCGCCGGCCAGGCGGACAAGGTCCAGGGTGTCTCCCTGCCGACCTACTCCCCGGACGTCCTCGGCTTCACCCTCCGCGAGCCCTACGGCGTGGTGGGGGCCATCATCCCGTGGAACGCCCCCGGGCCGATGTTCACGAACGAGGTGGCCGCCGCCATCGCCGCGGGGAACACGATCGTCATCAAGCCGGCCGAGGACGCCCCCCTGGCCCCACTGGCCCTGGCCCGGCTCGCCCAGGAGGCCGGCATCCCCGGGGGCGTGATCAACGTGGTCACC
Source organism: uncultured Citricoccus sp. (assembly GCF_937871995.1). NCBI lineage: Bacteria > Bacillati > Actinomycetota > Actinomycetes > Micrococcales > Micrococcaceae > Citricoccus > uncultured Citricoccus sp. The sequence continues at coordinate 24,266 of NZ_CALMQR010000031.1, forward strand.
GGCTTCGGCTCCGAGGCCGGGGCCGCCATCCCGAACCATCCCGGGATCCGGCGGGTGGGGTTCACGGGCTCCCCGGCCACCGGGTCGACGGTGATGGAGGCCTGCGCCCGGAACCTCATCCCCCTCCACCTGGAACTCGGCGGGAAGTCACCGCAGGTGATCTTCCCGGACGCGGACCTCTCCGTCGCGGCACCGGCGATCGCCACCGGCATCACCCTGAACACCGGCCAGATCTGTGCCGCGGGCTCCCGGGTGGTGGTGCACCGCAGCGTCCACCAGGAGATGGTGGAGCGCCTCGCCGCCGCGATGCAGGAGGTCACGGTGGGACCCTGGCACCAGAAGGTGAACATGGGGCCGCTGATCAACGGGCGCCAGCACGAACGCGTCATGGGCTACATCGAGGCCGGCCGGGCCGGCGGGGCCGACCTGGTGCTGGGCGGGGACGCACCCTCCGGTGGCGACTTCGGGGACGGGTTCTTCGTCACCCCGACCCTCTTCGACAACGTCAGCCCGGACATGGCCATCGCCCAGGAGGAGATCTTCGGCCCGGTGCTCTCGGTCATCCCGGTGGACGACGAGCACGAGGCCGTCGAGGTGGCCAACGGCGTCGAGTACGGTCTGGTCGCCTCGGTCTGGACCGAGGACGTGGGCACCGCGGTGCGGATGTCCCGGGCCCTGCAGGCCGGCCAGGTCGGCGTCAACAACGCCCTGGGCGCCGGCGTCATCGGCGGGCCCTTCGGCGGATACAAGAACAGTGGCTTCGGCCGGACCATGGGCGCTGACGCCGTCCTGAACTGGACGCAGGTCAAGACCGTCTCGATGCGTGGCGCCGTGCGCCCCGGGAACTGAAAGGAGCCACCACCATGGCCATGACGACGTCTTCCGTCGCCACCGACGAGGCCGGGTCGACGACCCTCACCACGCGGGCCGCCGTCGCCCGCGGTCCCCACGAGGGCTGGCAGATCACCGAACTGCAGCTGGACCCCCCGAAGGAGCACGAGGTCCGCGTCCGCCTGCACGCCGCGGGGCTGTGCCATTCGGACCACCACATCACGGCCGGGGACGCCCCGGTCCGCTTCCCGATCGTGGGCGGCCACGAGGGCGCCGGCGTGGTGGAGTCGGTGGGTCCCAGCGTCACCCGGGTCAGGCCGGGGGACCGCGTGGTGTGCGCCTACATCCCGGCGTGCGGCTACTGCCGTCCCTGTTCGACCGGACACCAGAACATGTGCGTCAAGGGGCTCAACGCCGGGACGGGCATGTTCCTGGACGACACGTTCCGCTTCCACGACGAGGCCGGCGAGGACGTCGGCGGCTTCTGCACCCTGGGGACGTTCTCCCAGTACACGGTCGTCTCCGAGTACGCCGTGGTCCCGCTGCCGGACGACATCCCCTTCGAGCTCGGGTCCCTCGTCGGCTGCGGCGTCCCCACGGGCTGGGGGTCCGCCGTCTACGCCGCCGAGGTCCGCGCGGGGGAGACCGTCGTGATCTTCGGAGCCGGTGGCGTCGGGTCCAACGCCGTCCAGGGGGCCCGCTACGCCGGGGCCAAGAACGTCGTGGTCGTCGACCCCGTGGCGTTCAAGCGGGATTCGGCACTGGAACTGTTCGGGGCCACCCATGCCTTCGCCACGGCGCAGGAGGCCCACGACTTCGTCGTGGAGACCACCTGGGGCCAGCTGGCGGACAAGGTGATCATCACCGCGGACGTCGTCACCCAGGAGATGGCCAACGCCGGGATCGCGATGACCGGCAAGGGCGGCAAGCTGACCATCACCTCGGTGGGGCACCTCAACGAGCAGGCCGTCACCATCCACGCCGGCATGCTCATCAGTTATCAGCGCCAGATCCGCGGTGCCCTGTTCGGGGACTGCAATCCGCTCCACGACATCCCGAAGCTGCTGGGCCTGTACCGGTCCGGGGACCTCAAGCTCGAGGAGCTCATCACGCGCCGGTACGCCCTCGACGAGGTCAACACGGCATACGAGGACCTGCTCGCGGGCCGGAACATCCGCGGCATCATCGTCCACGACTAGGGGAGACACCATGAGTCACACTCTTCACGGGATCCTCGATCCCACCGGGGCGGGCCCTGCCCAGGTGCAGGCCCCGCCGGTGGCCGACCGGGCGCGACGGCCCCCGTCCCTGGCCGGCCTGCGGGTCGGCCTGCTGGACAACACCAAGCACAACGCCCTGTTGTTCCTGCGTGCGGTCGGTGACCTGCTGACCACGGAACACGGCGCGCGGGAGGTGAGCATCGTGGAGACCAAGCAGAACTTCTCGGTGCCCGTCGACCGCAGCATCGTCGACCGGTACCGGGAGCACTGCGACGTGGTCATCACCGGGGTCGGAGACTGCGGGTCGTGCAGCGCCGCCGCCGTGGCCGACGGCATCGCCTTCGAGCGCGCCGGACTGCCGGCCGCCGTCGTGCTCACGGACGCCTTCGACATCACCGGCCGGGCCATGGCCCAGGTGCAGGGTGACGCCGACTACGAGTGGGTGGAGACCGAGCATCCGATGGCCGTGCTCACCGAGGACGAGGTCCGGGCCCGCGCCCGGACCCTCGTGTCCGAGATCGTCGGCCGCCTGACGATGGCGGAGGCGGCGTGATGGACGCCGGACAGAACGGCCACCAGCGCGTGGACGCGACGATGGCCCAGGCGGCCATCGAGTACGCCTACGACCAGGGATGGTCGGACGGGCTGCCGCTGGTCCCGGCCACGAGGGACCTGGTCGACCGGTTCCTGGCCGCCGGCGGCCGGCCCGCCGACGAGGTCATCGGCCACCTGCAACAGGTGGACCGCACCGTCACGGTCGAACTGCTGGCCATCAACGCCGCGATGGCGGGATGCCGCCCGGAGTACTTCCCGGTGGTGCTGGCGGCCTGGCGGGCGCTGACCAAGGAACGGGCCACGAGCGGCGGCGGCTGGCAGTCCACCAGCGGACCGGCACCGCTGGTGATCGTCAACGGAGCGATCCGCACGGAGCTCGGCATCAACCACTCCGGGGGCGTCTTCGGCCCGGGCTTCCGCCCGAACGCGACGATCGGCCGGGCGATCGGGCTGACGGTCCGCAATGCCTACGGCATCCGGCCCCATGAGCTCGAGCAGGCGACGCAGGGCCTGCCGGGCCGGTGGTCGATCGTGGTGGCGGAGAACGAGGAGGAGAGCCCCTGGCCACCCCTGGCCGAGGACCTCGGCGTGCCCGGTGACGCCGTGACCACCACGCTGTTGCGGACCTGCGAGTTCGTGGACAACCGGCACACCTCCGACCCCGAGCAGCTGCTGGCGGACTTCGCGGACACCATCGGGCGGTCCGGGGCCTGGATTTTCCAGCACGCCGGAGCCGGTGTGGTGCTGTGCCCCGAGCACGCCCAGCTGCTGGCTCGGGCGGGGTACTCGCGGCGGGACGTGGCGCGGTGGCTCGTGGAGCACTCCGGACGGACCACCGCGCAGCTGCAGGCCGTCGGCAAGGACGACGCCGGGCAGAACGGCGTGCGCTTCCCGGGGCAGGGCGGGGACCCGGAGCGGTTCCAGCCCACCCTGGCCGATCCGGACAGGGTGATCGTGGCCGTGGCCGGTTCGCGCAACGCGGGCATCTCCATGGTGGTCCGGTACTTCGCGGACTGGTCCGGGACGCCCGTGCCCGTGATCGGCCCGGAGGCGGCGGCCACCACCCATGACGGCACGATCCCCGAGGGGGCACTCCATGGCTGAGACCACACTGGCGGCGCGGACGGGCACCGCCCGGGACGCGGACCCGCTCGAGGACCCCATCCTGCCCGGTGAGCGCGGCTGGATGGAGGGGCGCCGGATCCTGATCACGGGAGCCGGCCAGAACGGCGGGCTGCCGGGCGTGGGCTACGCCATCGCCCGGCTCGTGGCCTCCCACGGCGGCTCCGTGGCGGTGCTGGACCGAGACGCGGGAGCCGCCCAGCGCACGGTGGACCGCATCGTCACGGCCGGGGGCACCGCCGTCCCCGTCGTCGCGGACGTCACCGCCGACGAGACCTGCGGTCAGGCGGTCACCCGGGCGGCGGAGCTGCTGGGCGGTCTCGACGGGCTGGTGAACAACGTGGCCAGCGGGGACCGGGCGGGGATCTTCGACGTCACCCCGGACCGCTTCCAGGAACTGCTCTCCCTCAACCTGGTCTCGGCATGGTCGGCCACGCGCCACGCCGTCCCGCTGCTGCCCGCGGGCAGTTCCATCGTCAACATCTCCTCGGTGGGCGTGCGCGCCCGCGGGCCGGGCATGCCGTACTGCGTGGCCAAGGCGGGACTGGAGAACCTCACCGAGGGGGCCGCCACCACCCTGGGTCCCCAGGGGATCCGCGTGAACTGCGTGGAGGTCGGTGCCATCTGGGGCTCGTTCGCCGCCGCCAACATGGACGAGCGCTTCCGGGAGCCGAGGCGCCAGTCCACCACCCTCCAGAAGGAGGGCAGCGCGTGGGACATCGCCCACGCCGCGCTGTTCCTCCTCAGCGAGCAGTCCCGCTGGCTCACCGGCCAGATCCTGGCCGTCGACGGCGGCCCGGCACGCCATGCGCCCCCCGGGCCCCCGGTCACCTCCGTGGCCGGCTGACCCCTCCGCCGGCCCGGCGCCGGCACCGTCCTCCACCACCACCCTGCAGCGCCACGTGGCCAGGGCCACGTTGCGCTGCCGACCGAAAGGCGAATCATGGCCGAGACCATTCGCGCGGCCGTGCAGACCGGCCCCCGGCAGATCGAGATCCGAGAGTTCCCCCGCCCCGCCATCGGGCCGGACGACGGCCTGCTGCGCGTGGAGGCCAACGGCATCTGCGGCAGCGACATCGAGATCTACCGGGGCCACATGGGCATGACCTCCCAGCCCTTCGTCCCGGGCCATGAACCGGTGGGCATCATCGAGGAGCTGGGGGAGCGGGCCGCCGAACGCTGGGGCGTGTCCGTGGGCGACCGCGTCGCCCTGGAGGTCATCGTGCCCTGCCGGTCCTGCGCGGACTGCCTGGTCGGCCGGTACCAATCATGCCGCCGCAGGCGGCACTCGCACGGGGTGACCGGGATCGACGACGCACCGGCCGTCGTCGGGGGCTTCGCCGAGCACCTGTACCTGGACCCGAACGCCGTGATGCACCGCATCGACAACTCCCTGCCGATCGACATCGCCGCCATGTACAACCCCCTGGGGGCCGGCGTCCGCTGGGCCGTGGACCTCGGCGGTGTCGGAATGGGGGACACGCTCGTGGTGCTCGGCGCCGGCCAGCGGGGCATCGCCGCGGTCATCGCGGCCAAGGCCGCCGGCGCCCGGCAGGTGGTGATCACCGGCCTGGAGGCGGACCGGCACAAGCTCGAGGTGGCGCGCCAGCTGGGCGCCGACCACACCGTCGTGGTGGACGGGCCGGACGCGCAGGACGTGGTCGAGGTGGTCTCCGGCCTCACCGCGGGGCGGATGGCCGACGTCGCCCTGGACCTGACGCCCATGGCGGCCGGGCCGGTGACGGACGCCCTCAACGTGGTCCGGCACGGTGGGCGCGTGGTGCTCGCCGGGCTCAAGGGGGGCCGGGAGCTGCCGATCAACACCGACCTGATCATCAACAGGGCACTCAGCGTCCAGGGCGCCTTCGGCGTGGACGCCGCCGCGAACGCCAAGGCCATCTCCCTGCTCGAGTCCGGTCGGTTCGACTTGGCCCGGATGCACACTCACACCTTCGGGCTCGACCAGGTGGCGGAGGCCATCGAGACCCTCGCGGGCGAGCGCGGGGACGGCACTGCCCTCCACGTCACCGTCGAGCCCCACCGCTGAACACCGGCAGCGGCCGGCCACCGGCACCGCCGGCACCGGCCGGCCCCATCAACCACACCCTTCGAGGAAAGCGCGGAGAACCCCATGATCATCGACGCACACGCCCACGTCCTGCCGGCCGACTATCCACAGGACGCCCCCTCGTGCTTCCCGTCCATGCACGCGGTGGACGGGTCCACGGACCGGATGCTCGAGTTCGGACCGATGCGGTTCCGGGCCCGGGACGCCTTCTTCGCCGCGGAGCGCCGGCTCGAGGAACAGGATGCCTCGGACGTCACCGCGGAGGTGATCAGTCCCATGCCCCCGCTGTTGCGCTACGACCTCCCGGACCAGGACGGCCTGACGCTGGCGCGCCACGTGAACGAGTTCACGGCCGGGATGTGCTCGGTGGACCCGGGGCGGTTGTTCGGGCTCGGCATGGTGCCGATGCAGTCACCGGACGCCGCCACGGCGGAACTGCGGGCCATCAGGGACCTGGGCCTGGCGGGCGTGGAGATCGCCTCGAACGTCCTGGGTGAGTCGATCGGCCATGAGCGGTTCCTCGACTTCTTCCGGGAGGCCGAGCGGCTGGGGCTGAGCGTGTTCGTCCACGCCATGCCGTCGCCCATGTCCCGGCTGCCCGCCTCGGCCATGGGCACGTACGTGGTGGGCGTGGAGGGGATGTTCGCGGCCGGCTCGATGGCCCTGGGCGGCACGGCCGCCGCCTGCCCGGACCTGCGGATCTCGTTCAGCCATGCCGCGGGCGGCTTCGCCATGATGCTGCCCCGTGCCCAGTACTTCTGGGGTGGCGCCTGGAACGAGGGTCCCGTGGACCCGGAGCGGGCGGTGATGCACGACGACGGCCCGTCGCCGCTCGAGATCGCCCGGCGGTTCTACTACGACTCGATGGTCTTCGACCATCGGGCCATCCGCTACCTCATCGACCTGCTCGGTGCCGACCGGCTGCTCGTCGGCTCGGACTTCCCGGCGATGCTGCGGGAGGAGCCGGTGGCCCGGACGTTGCGGGAGATGGACCTGCCGGTGGAGGACTGGGAGGCCATCGCCTCCCGCAACGCCCTCCGGTGGCTGGGGAGGGACGGAGACCCCGACCTGCGGGCAGGCGCCGTGGCGGCGTCACCGGCCACCCTTCCCTAGCCCTTTCGCCGGACGGAAAGCGCGTGGTGACCCACTCAACCGCTCGGCCACACTCACAGAACAACCAGACGTGACCTGGATCACAAGTGACCGGTCCCGTGCACGACCCGCTCGTACCCCTACCGTCTTCCCCTGGGAGTCCTCATGAACAGCAACCCCCGCCGCCCTGGCACCCGTCGTCGGCTCTACGGGGCCGCGGCCATCACCCTCACCGCAGGCCTGGTCCTCTCCGGGTGCGGATCAGCCGGAGAGCCCGCGGAGAACGCCGCGGACGCGGCCCAGGCCGAGCCGCAGGCCGGCGGCGACCTGACGGTCCTCATGGACGCCGGGTTCGGCGGGGGCTGGTCCACCGGGCTGGATCCCGCGACCAGCAACACCGTCGGTGCGAACCTGGGGCAGAACGCCGCGATCTTCGGTGGCCTGTTCACCCTCGAGGCGGATGAGGAGGGCAAGGACGCGCAGATCGTGCCGAACCAGGCCGAGAGCTTCGAGTACGCCGAGGACGGCAAGAGCGTCACCATCAAGATCCGTGAGGGCATCACCTTCACGGACGGCACCCCGATGGACGCCCAGGCGGTGCTCTGGAACTGGATCCGGCACCTCAGCGCCGGCAGCACGGGCGCCCCACGCATCGCTCTGGACATGACCCGGGAGGCGCCCGAGCTCGACCAGCAGTTCCTGGACGACCTCTACGCCTCCCTGCCGGACGACGTGGACAAGAAGCTGGTGGAGCAGCGCCTCGGCGCCCTGGAGGTCGTGGACGACCAGACCCTGACCATCCACTTCGCCGACCCCAACGGTGCGTTCGTCAACACGATGCCGTCCACGAACATGAACCTCATCGGCTCGCCCACGGCCTACAAGGAGTTGGGCGCGGAGGAATTCAGCCGCACTCCGGTCGCGGCCGGGCCGTTCAAGGTGGTCCAGAACAGCCTGAGCGAGAAGCTGACGCTGGAGAAGAACGAGGACTACTTCAAGGAGGGGCTGCCCTACCTGGACGATCTCACCTTCCAGTCCGTGGCCGGTGACCAGGTGGCCTACCAGACCCTGCAGGCCGGCCAGGGGGATGCGATCGAGGGCCTCTCGGCCGTCGCCCTGATCACCCAGGCCCAGAACAACCCGGACCTGACGACCACCCTGGGCGCACCGACCTCCCCCTACGTCATCCAGTTGAACACCCGTCAGGAACCCTTCGACGACAAGCGCGCCCGTGAGGCCATCTACTACGCCACCGACTTCGAGGCCATCAATGAGGGCCTCTTCCAGGGGCAGGGTGACATGAGCCAGAGCTTCACCGCCTCCGGCGGGTTGTTCCACCAGCCCGAGGTCGAGGGGTACCGCACCCATGACCCGGAGAAGGCACGGCAGATCGTCGAGGAACTGGGCGGGCTGACCGTCAACCTGGGGACCACGGACATCGTGACCGCCCGGTCGGTGACCACGGCACTGCAGACGCAGTGGGCGGAGGCCGGCATCGACGTCGAGATCGAGGCCCAGCCCCTCGGCGACGTGATCACCAAGTTCACCAGTGGTGAGTGGGAGTCCATGTTGCAGACCGCCGGCGCCTGGGAGCCGGCCGCCGGCATCGGCGTCTCCGTGCGGTTCGGCTCCAGCTCACCGTTCAGCGGCACTCCGCTGCCGGACGGTGCGGCCAACGCCACGGAGGCCTTCAACCAGGGGCTGACCACCGAACTCGACGACGTGCTCGCCGAGGCCGTCGGCACGGTCGACGAGCAGGAGCGTGGCCAGTACTACCAGGAGGCGGCCAAGCTGATCTCCGATGAGGCGTACGGCCCGTTCGGTTTCGCCTTCTCCCCGGCCCAGGTGGTCCGTGAGGGAGTCCACGGGCCGGGCCTGACCACCCCGATCCCGGCGCTCACGGTCAACTCCACGGTCCTGTACGACCGGGTCTGGGTCGAGCAATGACCGGTGCCTCCGTCCTGGACGCCCCGCGCCGCCCGGACGCCGATCGCGGGTTCGGGCGGAGCGGGGCGGGGTCGCCCTTCGTCCGCCTGCTGGCCAGGCGGCTGCTCATGGCCATACCCCTCCTGCTGGCGGTCAGCGTCCTGGTGTTCCTGCTCCTGGAACTGATGCCGGGAGACCCCGCCCGCAATCAGGCGGGCATGGACGCCTCGGAGGAACAGGTCGAGGCCGTGCGGCGCCGGATGGGACTCGACAAGTCCCCCGTCGAACGCTACTTCGGGTGGCTCTTCGGCATCTTCCGGGGAGACCTCGGCCGGTCGTCCGTCAGTGGGCAGTCGGTCGTGGACATGCTCGGCGACCGTGCCCCCGTGACCCTGGAACTGGTGACCCTGGCGTTCGCCGTGTCCCTGCTCATCGCCATCCCCGTGGCCCTGATGGCCGCCCGCCGTCCCGGCGGCATCTTCGACCGTACCGTGATGGTCGTGTCGATGACCATGCTGGCCGTGCCGAACTACGTCCTGGCGATGCTCCTGGTCCTCGTGTTCGCCATCATGCTGCGCATGCTGCCGGCCATCGGCTTCGTCCCGCTGGAGGAGGGGCTGCTGCCCAACCTGCGCTCCGTCCTGCTCCCGGTCCTGGCCCTGGCGGTACCCCTGGCGGCGTTCTACACCCGGTTCCTGCGCGGGGACCTCGTGGAGCAGATGAACGCGGCCGACTACATCGACACGGCCCGCGCGAAGGGCGTGGGCCCGTGGCTGGTGCTGTGGTTGCACGCCTTCCGGAACTCCTCCTTCGGCCTGCTCACCATCGTCGGGCTGAACATCGGCACGTTGGTGGGCGGCACCGTGATCATCGAGCAGATCTTCGCCATGCCCGGCATGGGAATGATGATGCTCGAGGGTGCCATGTCCCGGGATGTCGCCGTGGTGCAGATGTGCGTGTTCGTGTTCGCCGCCGTGGCCATCCTGGCCAATCTCTTCGTTGACCTGATGTACGCCGTACTCGACCCGAGGATCCGCTATGGCAGTCACTGAAGCCCCCGCTGCCGCCGTCGTCGCGGTGCCGGCGCCGGACGTCCTGGACCCCGAACGCGGGTCCCTGCGCTGGGCCGGTATCCGCCGACGGCTGGTGCTGGGCATCCCGCTCGGCTTCGTCGCACTGCTGATCCTGGCGTGCTTCGTCGGCCCCCTGGTCCTGCCCCTGCATCCACCGGTGGGCGGAGACATCCTCAACAGCGCCCTGCCGCCCGGTTCGCCGTCCCACCCGCTCGGCACGGACATCAACGGCAATGACGTGCTCTCACGCCTGCTGCACGGCGGGCAGTCCTCGCTGCTCGTGGCGATCTCCGTCAACCTGATCGGGCTCGTGGTCGGCGGTGGCATCGGAGCACTGTCCGGTTACGCCGGTGGCTGGGTGGACAACGTCATCATGCGCGTCCTGGACGTCTTCATCGCCTTCCCCTCGCTGGTGCTGACCATCGCGATCGCCCAGGCGCTCGGGCCCAGCCTGCCGAACACGATCCTGGCGCTGACGGCCTTCAGCATCCCGGCCGTCGCCCGCGTCGCCCGCTCGGCGACGCTGCGGATCAAGACCATGCCGTTCGTCCAGGCCGCGGAGCTCAGCGGCAGTCCGGCCTGGCGGATCCTGCTGCGGCACATCGCCCCGAACATCACGCCCCAGATGCTCAACTTCGCGATGCTCGGGATGGGAATCGTCATCGTCACGGAGGGTGCGCTGAGCTTCCTGGGGCTGGGTATCCCGGCTCCCAACCCGAGCTGGGGAAACATGATCTACGAGGGCCAGCAGTCGATGTCGGCGACCCCGTTGCTGGTCCTGTGGCCCAGCCTGGCCCTGTTGGCCACGGTGCTGTCCTTCAACCTGCTGGGCGAGAACATCCGAGATGAGATGAGTGGACGATGAGCGTGGTGGGAACCTCAGTGGAACAGTCGGCGCCGAGGGGCGGGGTGGGTGATCGCCCGGTCCTGTCGGTCGAGGACCTCCGGGTGACCTTCACCCGCCACGGCCGGCGCATCCGGGCCGTCAAGGGCGTCTCCTTCGACGTCCAGCGCGGCCGGATGCTGGCCATCATCGGGGAGTCCGGGTCCGGGAAGTCCGTGACCGTCCGGGCCCTGATGGGCCTGCTGCCGCCCAGCGCGGCGGTCAGCGGGTCGGCGGTGCTGGACGGGCGCCAGCTGGTGGGCATGAGCGACAAGCAGATGCGACGGGTCCGGGGGATGAACATCTCCATGATCTTCCAGGACCCGGCCCGGTCGTTGAACCCCACCATGTCGGTGGGCGCACAGATCGCCGAGGCCGTGCGGACCCACCAGCAGGTGTCCCGCCCGCAGGCCGCGGAGCGGGTCCTGGAGCTGCTGCGCCTCGTGCGCATGCCCGCTCCGGAGAAGCGCGTCCACCAATTCCCCCACCAGCTCTCCGGCGGCATGCGCCAGCGGGTGGTGATCGCCATCGCCCTGGCCTCCGAGCCGGACGTCCTGGTCGCCGACGAGGCGACCACGGCCCTGGACGTCACCACGCAGGCACAGATCATGGACCTGCTGGTGGACCTGCGCGAGCGGCTGGGCACGGCGGTCGTCATGATCAGCCACGACCTGGGGCTGGCGGCGAGCTATGCGGACGAGGTCATGGTGATGTACGCCGGTCAGGTGGTGGAACGCGCCCCCACCCAGACCCTGTTCTCGAACGTGCGCATGCCCTACACGCGGGCGCTGGTCGAGGCGATCCCGCAGATCTCGCACCCGTCCCACACGCTGCTCTCGGTGGTGGGCGGTCACCCGCCGGACCCCGGCCGCCCGGTCCAGGGGTGCCCGTTCCGGCCGCGGTGCGCCAAGGCCGACGACACCTGCCTGACCGCTCCACCCCTGGACATGCACGAACCCGAGCACTCCTACGCCTGCTGGCATCCCGTCACCGGGCACGAGGTGCCCGTGGCCGCCGCCCCGGCGGCCGAGATCCCAGGAGGAACGCGATGACCGACACCACGGTGACGACCGAGCGGGCCGAGGAGCGGGCGGGCTCTTCCGCCGAACCGCTGTTGGCCGTCCGCAACATCGTCCAGGAATTCGAGAGCCGGGGCCCGGGCGGCGTGAAGGAGGGTGTGATCCACGCGGTCTCGGACGTGTCCTTCGACCTGATGCCGGGGGAGACGCTGGGCATCGTGGGGGAGACCGGTTCCGGCAAGAGCACGCTGGCCCGCGCCGTCATCCAGGTGGAACGGCCCAAGTCCGGCACGGTGATGTTCCAGGGACGGGACCTGACCACCGTCAGGCACCGCGACCTGAAGAAGGTCTGGGCCAACTTCCAGATGGTGTACCAGGACCCCTTCGGCTCGCTGAACCCACGGTGGCGCATCGAGGACGTCATCGCCGAGCCGCTGGTGAGCCATACCCGGCTGACGGCGGGCCAGCGCCGCGAGCGGGTCAGGGAGCTGCTGGAGCTCGTCGGCCTGCGGCCGGAGACCTACCTGCGCCGGCGCCCCATGGAGCTCTCGGGCGGCCAGGCGCAACGGGTGGCGATCGCCCGGGCGATCGCCCTGGACCCCGCGGTCATCATCTGTGACGAGGCGATCTCCTCGCTCGACGTGCTGATCCAGGCGCAGGTGATCAACCTGTTCGAGACCCTCCGCCGTGAACTGGGCCTGTCCTACCTGTTCATCGCCCATGACCTGGCCACGGTCAAGCAGGTCAGCGACCGGGTCGGCGTGCTCTACCTGGGGCAGTTGGCGGAGATCGGCCCCTCCGAGGAGATCTACCGGGCCCCTCGGCATCCGTACACGAAGGCCCTGCTCGACTCCGTCCCCGGCCTGGACCCGGACACCGGGGTGGCCAGGAGACCCGTCACCCTGAAGGGAGACGTGCCCAGCCCGCTGGATCCGCCCTCCGGGTGCCGTTTCCGGACCCGCTGCCCGTTCGCCCAGGACGTCTGTGCGGAGCGCGCGCCGGTCCTGGAGGACATGGGCCCGGGCCACCAGGTGTCCTGCCACTTCCCGCTGGACGACCAGGGCCTGCCCACCCGGGGGCATCCCCTGTCCCGGCAGGCCCTCGACGTCGCCACGGGCTGAACCACGGCGAGCGGCGCGCGGCCGGGCCCCTCCTCCGGGCCTGGGCGCGTGCTTGTCCCCGTGGGGCGAGGGCGCGGATGCCGACCGGACCCGTACCCCCGCGACCGGCGGGCCGGACACCACAGGGCGGCGGTGCGATCAACGCACCGCCGCCCTGTGTGTTGCGCGGGGACTCAGCCGTCCGCGCCCACGAGCGTGCCGTCGTCGCGCACCTCCGCCGGGTAGGCGATGCGGATCGTCTCACTGGCGCGGCCGGTGGCGGCGGCGATCATGGTGGCCATGAGGTGCTTGGGCACCAGGCAGTCGCTGCAGATGCCGTCCCGGGCGCTGATCCGGACGTCCAGCAGGTCGTCCCTGCTGTCGTCCACGGTCAGGACGTAGCCATCGGCATCCAGGGTCCTGCGCAGGTTGTCCAGGTGGTGGGTCATCGGTTCCTCCGGGTGGTGGGTCGTTCGTGTGCGGGGTTGACCACTACTGTCCCGTGGAGCCCGGGGGCCGCTCCACGGGTTTTCCGTTCCCCGGAAGCAGTCCCGTCGATACCGCGGGCCCGGCGTGCCGGGCCCGCGCCGGCTGTCGCCTGGCGGAAGGTGGCGGAAGGGCGGCGGAAGGGCGGCGCAGGCACAGGGCCCGCCCTCCGGCTGGAGGACGGGCCCTGGTGGGTGAGGTACGGGCGCCGGTCAGGCGGCCTCCGCCGAGGCGTCGTACCGTCCGGTCCTCAGCGGCAGGATGCACGCCAGGGCGATGACGCCCAGGACGAGGATGTACAGCGAGATCGGCCAGGAGGCCCCGAAGGCGGCGTACAGGCTGGTGGCGATGAGCGGGGCGAAGCCGCCACCGACGATGGAGCCGATCTGGTAGGCCGTGGAGGCCCCCGAGTACCGCACGTTCGCGGGGAACAGCTCGGCGATCAGGGCGGCCTGCGGGCCGGCCATCAGGGACTGGGCCAGCAGCACCAGTGCGAAGCCGAGCAGGATGAGCACTGGCTGGGCGGTGTCGACGAGCCAGAAGAAGGGGAAGGCCCCCACGACGACCAGGACGGCACCGGCGACGAACACCGGCTTCTGGGCGAACCGGTCCGCCAGCACCGCGCCGAGCAGGACCGTGGCGAGGTGGATGACGGCGCCGCCGACGATCAGCCACAGCATGGCGGGCTGGGGCAGTCCCAGGGCCTTCGTCCCGTAGGCCAGCATGTACACGGAGTAGATGTAGCCGATGGCCGGGGGCGCGGCAGAGGCCAGCCCGGCCAGCACCGTGGTGCCACCGTGGTCGCGGAACAGGCGCCCCAGGGGGAAGCGGTCGACCTCCTGGCGCTCCTGGGTCTGCTGGAAGACGGGGGAGTCCTCCACCCTGAAGCGCAGGTACAGCGCCACGAGGATGAGCACCGCCGAGAGCAGGAACGGCACTCGCCAGCCCCAGGCCGCGAAGGCCTCCGGGGCGAGCGAGGCCGTCACCACGATGAAGACCAGGTTGGACACGATGATGCCCACCGGCAGGCCCATCTGGGGGAAGGCGCCGTACAGGGCCCGGCGCTTGCGCGGTGCGTACTCCACGGCCATGAGCACCGCCCCGCCCCACTCGCCCCCGACGCCGAGGCCCTGGGTGAAGCGCAGCAGGACCAGCAGGATCGGTGCCCACACGCCGATGCTGGCGTAGTTGGGCAGCAGGCCGATCCCCACGGTGGCCCCGCCCATCACGAGCATGGTGATCAGCAGCATCTTCTTCCGACCGATCCGGTCCCCGAAGTGGCCGGCCAGCAGTCCGCCGATCGGGCGGGCGATGAAACCCACGGCGAAGGTCGCGAACGCCGCCAGCGTCCCGGTGATGGGTTCCTCGGAGGGGAAGAACTGCGGCCCGAAGATCAGGGCGGCGGCGGAGCCGTAGATGAAGAAGTCGTACCACTCGATCGCGGTGCCGATGAAGCTGGCGCCCAGGACCTTGCGTCGTTCGTGCGGGGTCGGGGTCCGGCGGGTCGAGGCCGACGGGCCCGAGGCGGTGGCTGGTGAGGAGGTCATGAGTGCCGTTCTCCCGAATGGTCGGCTATGAACTGGATCACATTAACTCTCCCGATAGGGGTTCTTATTGTCAACAACTTTGCTGGCAATCCAGTCGGCCGCTGCCTATGCTGGTGCCATGAGCCCGCATCCCGTCCCCTCGGCCCGGGCCCGGGAACTGGTCCGGGGCGCCTACGACCTCCACGTCCACGTGGCGCCCGACGTCATGACGCGCCGCATCGACGACATCGCCCTGGCCGGGCGCTTCCGGGACCTGGGCCTGGCGGGGTTCGTCATCAAGTCCCACTACGTCCCGACGGCGGAGCGCGCCGAGCACGTGCGCCGTCTCGTCCCCGAAGTGGAGGCCCTGGGCGCGATCACGCTGAACGCCTCGGTGGGTGGCATGAACCCGGTGGCGGTCGAGATCGCCGGCCGTGGCGGGGCGAGGGTCGTCTGGTTCCCCACCGTGGACTCGGACAACCAGCGTTCCTGCCTGGCGGAGGAGCCCGAGGGGGCCACCCCGCCCATGTGGGCGCAGCTCCAGCAGGACCTCGAGGACGCCGGGATGAAGGCGGAGGCCGTCCAGGTCCTCGACCGCGACGGCACGCCGACCTCCCGGACCGCCCAGGTCCTCCAGGTCATGGCCAAGCACTCCATGGTCCTGGCCACCGGCCACCTCCACCAGGACGAGTCGGCCGCCCTCGTCCCGGCGGCGCGGGCGGCAGGGGTCGAGCGGATCATCATCACCCACCCCGAGTTCACCTCCCAGCGGATGGGGTTACAGGCGCAGCAGTCGCTGGCCGCCCAGGGCGTGTTCCTCGAGCGCTGCCTCACCACCCCGCTGACCGGGAAGGTCTCCTGGGACACCTGGCACGCCAACATCCGCGGGGCCGGCATCGAGAATTCCGTCATCTCCACCGACCTCGGCCAGCCCTTCAACCCGCCGGTCGAGGACGGCCTGGCCATCGTGGCGGACCTGATGCTGGAGCACGGCTACTCCGAGGCGGAGATCCGCCTGATGACCGTCCACAACTCCCGGCACCTGGCCGGCGCCGGGCCGCTGGACGACGCGCCCGCCCACCTGCGCTGATCCCGCCCCCGGATCCTGCGGGGCCGGCCGTCGCGGGCTCAGCGGACCGGGTCGGGGGTCTCCACCGCGATCTCCAGTTCCTCCACCCGGGGCCACCGGTCCAGCAGTCCGGAGGCGGCCGCCTCGCCGGGTTCGCCGCCGCGCTGGTCGTCGGCGACGGTGAGGGACAGCGACTCGAGCCGGCCCTGGTGGACCTGCAGCCGGGCCTCGAACCAGGCCCCGCCCCACTGGACGAGCCCGGCCACGGGCCACACCTGGGTCCGCGGGGCGATGCGCGGGGCGTCCTCGTGCACCTCGAACCAGGCGTCCGGGGAGAACCCCTCGCCCTGCCACTGCTCCCGGACGGAGTCCAGCTGCCGCCGCAGGGCCTCGACGCCCGGCACGCCGTCGACCAGCAGTGCCTCGAGGACCGCGCGCACCTCGGGGGCCACGGGCCGCAGGTCCATCCCGGTCTCGGCGTCCCCGGCCGCCTCGAGGACGGACAGCCACCGCCTCCCCTCTGCGCGGTCCCAGGCGTATCCGGCCAGTGCGCCCACCGCACCCAGCCCGGCCATCACCCAGCGCGGGCGGTTCACCCCGCGCTGGGTCAGCCAGTCGGAGATCCGCCCGTCGAGCCGCTCGAACTGGTCCGCCAGTCCCAGGGCGAGGCCGCCCGCGGCCGTCCCGACGGCGGCGCGCGTCTCGGTGGCCACCGGCAGGTCCGCCGGCACGGTGGCGGCCACGTAGCCACCGGTGAAGGCGGCGGTCGCCAGGCGGTACGCGGCCCGGGCGGCACCGTCCAGGCGGCGCGGGTCGATGAGGCTCAACCCCACCACCGCAGCCGTCGAGGCGGCCGCGAAGGCCGGGTGCTCGGCCAGCCGTGGCCGGTCGATGACACCGAAGCGGCGCTCGCGGACCAGGGGGGTGAGGGCGGTCCATCGGGGGGTCGTCATGATCCGAGCGTAGACGTTGCTCAGGCGAGTCCCGGCCGCGACGCCCCGGGGCCGGGGCGGCCTCCGGCTGGCCCCCGCGCGGGGTCGGCGCCGGCCGCTGTGAAACAATGGACCGTCCTTCCGACGCCACCCGGGGCAGCGGGTGAGTGCGGGGTCGTGGAGACCGCCGACCGCCGTGTCCGGAGGACCGTGAGTGCTAATACAGCCGGCCGTCCGCCAGGCGAACCACCACCTCAGAGGAATCGATGACCCCCGCAGACCACCATCCTGTCCACCCTGCCGCCTGGCCGGAGGATCGGCCCGACGGCCAGTCCGACGGCCAGTCCGACGGCCAGTCCGGCGGCGCACCGGCGCCCGACCGGCCTCGGGACGCGCCGCCGTCGGGAACCGCGGCCCGCTTCGCCCCCACCGGCACCGGCCTGTACGCCGTGTTCACCGCCGTGATGGCCACCGTGCTGATCCTGTCCAACATCGGGGCCTCCAAGGGCGTGACCTTCGGGCCGATCGTCACGGACGGCGGCTTCTTCCTGTTCCCGCTGGCCTACATCATCGGTGACGTCGTCTCCGAGGTGTACGGCTTCCGGGCCTCGCGGCGGGCCATCATCACGACCTTCGCCCTCTCGGTCTTCGCCGCCGGCTGCTACTGGGTGATCATCGCCCTGCCCGGCGCCGAGTGGTACGACGGCCAGGACGCCCTCGTGCGCACCCTGGCCCCCGTGCCCCTGATCGTGCTGGCCTCCCTGCTCGGCTTCCTCGTCGGCCAGCTGGCGAACTCCTGGCTCATGGTCCGGTTGAAGCGCCGGGCGGGGGAGCGGCAGCTGTTCGGGCGCATCGCCGCCTCCACGCTCGTCGGCGAGTTCCTGGACACCCTCGTGTTCTGCTCGATCGCCGCGGGGGTCATCGGCATCACGGACGTGCCGACGTTCCTCAATTACGTGGTGGTCGGCTTCGTGTTCAAGTCGGTCGTCGAGATCGTGCTGTCCCCGGTGACCATGTGGGTGATCGGCCGGGTCAAGCGGGCCGAGCCGGCCTATGCCTGACCCCGGCCCGGGCCGGGGTGCCCTCCGGCCTCAGCCCAGCGCCCGGCGCACCGCGTCCACGATCTCCTCGGTGTCCGCGTGCTGCCCGACCACCGTCACGACGGCGACGGGCCGCTGCGCCGGCGCCTCGGCGGCGGCCGCCGGCTCCCGGTAGCCCTGCAGCATCACGCGGATGAGCTGCCCGGCCTGCGCGGAGAACTCCTCCCGCAGGGTGTCGTCCCGTTCGCGCAGCCACCGGCGCAGGTAGGAGTTGTGCAGGGCCACGCAGGCTCCGGCCAGTGCCGCCGAGAGGGGCCCGACGTCGGCTTCGTCAGCGAGGGCGCCCGTGGCCGCCAGGCGGTCGGCCAGCCAGTGGCGGAACACCGCCTCGTAGCGGTGCGAGGTCAGCAGCTCCCGGTTGCGCAGGGCCTGTGACTGGCGCAGCAGCCGGTGGCGGGCCATGGTGCGGTCGGCATCCTCCAGGTGATGGCGGAAGACGAGCAGCAACCCCTCGCGCAGGGCCGAGGCGGTGTCATGGTCGGTGCCGGCCAGGAAGTCCTCGAGCCGGGTGAGCATGTCCGTGTGGTCGGCGAACACCACGTCCTCCTTGCCGCCGAACGTCCGGAAGAAGGTGGCCCGGCTCATCCCGGCCTCGCGGGCCAGTTCGTCCACGGTGGTGCCGTCCCAGCCCTGGGCGTCCAGCAGGCGCAGCAGGGCGGTCAGGGTCTGCGGGGCGGTGCGCTGGTCCATGCGCTCATGATACCGCGTCTCTTGACATGAGACTGGGTGTCATCGGATAGTGGTGGGCGTCACCCTGAACGTCTCCGGAGGCCCCCATGACCACCCAGTCCGACGTGTCGGCACCCACCGATCGCCCGCAGCTTCCCACCGCGGAGCCCGACTACGACGTCAGCGCGGCGCTGGACACCGACGCCTACGCGGTCTTCGCCGACCTGCCGGACGAGGAACTGGCGCTCTGGCGCCGGGCCCGCCAGTTCGTCACCCCCCAGGTGCTGCAGCAGATGCACCGGGCGTGGGACCTGGCGCAGTACCCGCTGGACCTGGTCGGGCAGATGGGCCGGATGGACCTGCTGCGCGACGGCGTGGCGGTGGAGGGGCTGCCGGAGGTCTCCCGGGTGGCCGCGGGCCTGGCCACCATGGAGCTCTCGCGCGGGGACGGCTCCCTGGCCACGGTCGTGGCCGTGCAGGGCGGGCTGGCCATGCGTTCCATCGAACTGTGCGGCTCCGAGGAGCAGAAGCAGCGGTACCTGACGCCCCTGGCCCGTGGCGAGCTGCTCGGCTCCTTCGCGCTGACCGAGCCCACGCACGGCTCCGACGCCGTCGGCCTGGAGACCACGGCCACGCCCACCGCCGGCGGCTGGCTGCTCAACGGCCACAAGAAGTGGATCGGCAACGGTGCCAGCGGAGGCATCACCGTGGTGTGGGCCCGCTCCACCGAGGACGAGAAGGTCCGCGGCTTCATCGTCCCGCAGGAGTCCGAGGGGTACCGGGCCGGTGTCATCGAGGGCAAGATCGCCCTGCGCGCCATCCACCAGGCGGACATCACCCTCGACGGGGTGTTCGTCCCCGAGGACCACGTGATGCCGGACGCGACCTCCTTCCGCGACACCTCCCGCGTGCTGTTCTCCACCCGCGTGGGCGTGGCCTGGTCCGCCGTCGGCCAGGCCCTGGGCTGCTTCGAGGGCGCCCTGCAGTACGTGCAGCAGCGCCGGCAGTTCGGCCGCCCGCTCGCCGCCTCCCAGATCGTCCAGGAGCGCCTGGCCCGGATGCTCTCCCAGCTCACCCAGGTCCAGCTGCTCGTGCTGCGGGCCGCGCAGCTGGAGGACCGCGGCACCCTCACCGGGCCCCAGGCGTCCCTGGCCAAGTACTCCGCCACCCGGGCCGCACGGTCCATCGCCCAGGACGCCCGGGACCTGCTGGGGGGCAACGGCATCCTCATCCGCCACGAGGTCGGCCGGCACTTCGCCGACATCGAGGCCCTGCACACCTACGAGGGCACCGAGACCGTCCAGGCCCTGATCATCGGCCGCGACCTGACCGGCGTCTCCGCCTTCGCCTGAGAGGATCACCTCCATGACACAGCCCGCCATGACGCAGCATCCGCCCCAGGCCCAGCCCGGGCCCGCACCGGCCGCCCCGGCAGACGTCCACGCCGCCTCCACCGAACCCCTCACGCCCCTGGGATTCCTGGGCCGGGCCGCCGCCGTGTTCCCGGACCGCGAGGCCGTGGTCTACGGGGCCCGCCGCTCCACGTACCGCGAGTTCGCCGCGGAGGTCCAGCAGCTGGCCCGGGCCGTGCGGGCACGGATCCAGCCGGGTGAGACGGTCACGGTGATCGCCCCGAACATCCCGGCCATGCTCATGGCGCACTTCGCCGTGCCCCTGGCCGGGGGCGTGCTCAGCCCGCTCAACCCGCGGCTGACCGCCCGGGAGCTGGCCTACATCCTGGAGCACTCCGAGGCCCGGGTCGTGTTCGCGGACGGTGACGTCGTGGCCACGGTGCGCGACGTCGTCGGGAACCTCCCGCAGGCCCCCCTGGTGGTCGAGATCGTGGACACCGACGCCGGGCACGCCGGCCCGGTGGACCCCGACGCCGGCTCGCTCACCTACGAGGACTTCCTCGCCCAGGGGTCGGCCGGCCCCGAACTGCCCTGGCGGGTGGCGGACGAGCAGGCACCGATCACCCTGAACTACACCTCCGGCACCACCGGACCGCCCAAGGGCGCGCTCTACACCCACCGCGGCGCGTACCTGGCGGCCGAGGGCGCGGTGTTCCACAACGGCTACACCGGGGCCACGCGCTACCTGTGGACCCTGCCGATGTTCCACTGCAACGGCTGGTGCACCCCGTGGGCCGTGACGTCCGCGGCGGGCACCCACGTCTGTCTGCGGGCCGTGCGGCAGGACGCCATCTGGGACGCGTTCGACCACGAGGGCATCACCCACCTGTGCGGGGCGCCGATCGTGTGCGCCATGATCCACGAGTCCGAGCGCGCCCGCCCCCTGGACCGGGAACTGCGGATGACCACCGCGGGGGCCGCACCGCCGCCGTCGGTCATCGAGGCGCTGGAGTCGCTGAACATCACCCCCGTGCACGTCTACGGGCTGACCGAGGTCTACGGTCCGTTCACCATCTGCGAGCCGCAGCCGGCGTGGGCGCGGTTGCCCGCCGCCGAGCGGGCACGGCTGATGGCCCGGCAGGGCGTGCCCATGGTGCACGCCGGGGAGGTGGCCGTCATGGACGCGGACCTGAACCGGGTGCCCGCCGACGGCGAGACCCTCGGCGAGGTGGTGCTGCGCGGCAACGGCGTGATGAAGGAGTACTTCAAGAATCCCGAGGCCACCGCGGAGGCCTTCCGGGGCGGCTGGTACCACACCGGTGACCTGGGGGTGATGTACCCGGACGGCTACATCCAGCTGATGGACCGGGCCAAGGACATCATCATCTCCGGCGGGGAGAACATCTCCTCCATCGAGGTGGAGGGCGTGCTGCACGCCCACCCGAAGGTCTCCGACGTGGCCGTGGTGGGTGTCCAGGACGACCGGTGGGGTGAGCGCCCGGTGGCGTTCGTGGTGACCGAGGCCGGTGCGCAGGTCACCGCCGACGAGTTGCGGGCCCACTGCCGGCAGGGCCTGGCCGGGTTCAAGGTCCCGGACCGGGTCGAGTTCGTGCAGGAGCTGCCGCGCACCGCCACCGGCAAGATCCGCAAGAACACCCTGCGGGCGCTGCAGGACGGGGACGGCGCCCCGGCGGCGGGCTGAGCCCACCGAGGGGCGGTGGACCGCCCGCACCGGGGGGCGTGCCCCACCCCGTGACGAGGATGCCGTGCCGGCGACGTCACCCGGTGCCGATGTCCTGATGGCGTCATCGGGCGTCATCCGCGGGGTGCGCGAGCGGGACGGGCGGGCTATGTGACCCGCGGTGGCGAAACATGACCCCGACGGTTGGCCCGGCGCAGGCCGCCGCCTACGGTGGCTGCAGAATCACGAGATCCGGTGTCAAGCCCTGGCTGGCCGGACGGCAACCCTCTCTTCCGTAGTGGGGTGCTCCAGGTGATGATTCGGCCCGTACGCGACCGCTGCGGGCAAGTACGGCACCACCTCGGGGGACACCACGCGCGGCCGCGGGCCGGGCATCCCCCGCGCGGCCCGCACGGGCCCCGGGTGCCACGGATGACCGAAAGGCTCCCTCGTGACCCACACCGCCACCCCGCAGGACACCCCAGTCCCCGGTGACGCCCCCCGGGCCGGACTGCCCCGCTTCGAGGAGCTCAGGGCCGCCACCGCCGGGACACCGCCCACGGACGCGCAGCTCAGCGAGCACTTCGCCCCCGTCTTCCGGCTCATCGCCGAAGGGGCCCACCAGCGCGAGCAGGACCACGAACTGGCCTTCGCCGCGATCGAGCACCTGCGCGGCTCGGGATTCACCCGGGTCCGCCTCGCCCGCGACCGCGGCGGGATCGGGGCCAGCCTTCCCCAGCTCACCGGCCTGCTGGTGGACCTGGCCGCCGCGGACTCGAACCTGCCGCAGGCCCTGCACGGGCACTTCATGTTCACCGAGCAGCACCAGAACGAGTCCCAGGGAGCAGTGTCGGAGTGGTGGCTCGCCGAGGTGGCCGCGGGGAGGATCTTCGGCAACGCCCTCGTCGAGTTGCCGCCCTCCGCGGGCAGGCGTCCCGTGCGCTGGGTCGACGTGGACCCGGACACCGCCCAGGCGGCCGCGGCGGTCGGGGACACCGAGATCGCGGAGATCACGGGGGACAAGTTCTACTCCACCGGGGCCGTCTTCGCCGACTACCTGCTGGTGACGGCCACCCGGCCCGGCCGCGAGGACGAGGGACCGATCTTCGCCATCGTGGACGCGAGGGACCGGGGCGTGACGCGCACCGATGACTGGAACGGCTTCGGACAGCGACTCACCGCCTCCGGCACCACCACCTTCGACGACGTCCCCGTGCGTGCGCACCGGACCCAGGAGTTCAACGTCCCCACCGGTGTGCTGGCCTATGCGGTGCTGTGGGTCGTGCTGGCCGCCACGCAGGCCGGCATCGGCGTGGCCGCGCTGTCCTCGATCACGGACTTCGTGCGCGCTCGCCGGCGCACCTACGACCACGCCACCGCCGAGACCCCTGCCGAGGACCCGCTGGTCCACCAGGTCATCGGCTCCGTCTCCGCCAAGGTCTCCGCCGCCCGGCACATCGTGACCGGTGCCGCCGCCGTCGTCGAGGACTCCTACCGGAGCGTGCGCGGCCACCTGGACCTCGAGGACCCGGTGGTGCTGGACGCCCACACCCGCGCCAACGTCGCCCTGTCCGAGGCCACCGTCGTGGTCTCGGAGCTGATCCTCGAGGCCACGAACCAGATCTTCGAGTCCGGTGGCGCCTCCGCCACGGACGCCTCGCGGCACCTGCACCGGCACTGGCTGAACGCCCGCACCGTCGCCAGCCACACCCCGCTGATCTACCGCACCCAGGCGGTCGGGGACCACCGGATCAACGGCACCGTCCCGCCGTTCCACTCCACCGCCCGCAACTCCGACCCGCGGGCCGGCGCCACGGCCGCCGGCGCGGGAGCGCCCACCGCATCCACCACCGAAGGAGCATGATGACCACGACATCCGAACGACGCGCCCCGCTCGCCGGTTCCCCGGCCACGGCAGGGACACCCGGCCGGCCCGCGGACCACCCCGCCGACCGGTCCGCAGCGCGGTTCGTGCAGGTCCGCGAGCGCCTGGACCCGGTCTTCCGGTCCATCGCATCGAGCGCGGCCGCGCGGGAGGCGGACCGGATCATCGACCGCGACGCCGTGCGCCGCCTCGCCGAGGCCGGCTTCACCTCGTTGCGCGTGCCGGTGGAGTACGGCGGCGCCGGCCTGAGCTTCGCCCAGTCCGCGGAGCTGATCGTCGAGCTCGCCGCCGCGGACTCCAACCTGACCCAGGCGCTGCGTGCCCACCTGATCAACCAGGAGAACGTGCTGGGCCACCCGGACGCGGCCTTCCGGGACCGCTGGCTGCGCCGTCTGGGCGCGGGGGCCGTCGTCGGGAACGCCATCACCGAGGTCAACAACGCGGTGGGGGAGGGGACCACCCGGCTGGTGCAGGACGCCGAGGGCACCTGGCGGCTCAACGGCACCAAGTACTACTCGACCGGGTCCCTGTACGCGGACTGGATCATCGTGGCGGCGGTCGACGCCCGCGGTGAGGAGATCGCCGCGACCGTGCCCGCGGACGCCCCCGGTGTCCGGCTCCTGGACGACTGGGACGGGTTCGGCCAGCAGCTCACGGCCTCGGGGACCACGGTGTTCGACAACACCCCGGTCGACCCGGAGGAGGTCTACACCTCCGGCCTGGACGACGGCACCCGCGTGGCCACCGGCCAGGCGTCCTGGCAGTTCCTGCACCTGGCGACCCTGACGGGCATCGCCGAGGCGATCGTGCGTGACGCCGGGGACTACGTACGCGGCCGGCGCCGGTCCTTCAGTCACGGGGTGACCGAACTGCCCCGTGACGACGCCCAGGTGCTGCAGGTGGTCGGTGAGCTCTCCTCGGCGGCCTTCGCCTCCCGCGTGGCGCTCGACGCGGTGGTCGCCGCCCTGGGAGGAATCCTCGAACGCGAGGCCGGGGGCGAGGTGCTGCCGGAGGAGGACGTCAACGCCCTGTACGTCCGCGTCTACCAGGCCCAGCAGGTGATCGCGAAGAACGTGCTGGCCGCCGCGACCCAGCTGTTCGAGGTGGGCGGGGCCTCGGCCACGAGCCAGTCGAGGCGCCTGGACCGGCACTGGCGCAACGCGCGCGTGCTGGCCAGCCACAATCCGCTCATCTACCGCGCGCGGATCATCGGCGAGTGGGAGGTCAACGCCACCCCGCCGTCGCGGTCCTACCGCATCGGTTCCGCCTGACCCACGGTCCTGGCCTGCGCCACCGGCCCCCGTCGTGCACCGCACGGCGGGGGCCTTCGCGTGCCCGGCCCGCGCAGATGTCGCCGTATGTCCCCCCGGCGTCATGGAAGGACCCGGTGGCCCTCGCCCCGGCCGGGGATGACGGGACGTTAACCGGTGCCGGCGGATCCCTTGGCGGGACCGGCGCCGGGGTCTACGCTCGGTAACGGAATCACGAGATCCGGCCATAAGCCCTGGCTGACCGGACAGCAACCCTCTCGCTGTAGTGGGGTGCTCCAGGTGATGATTCGGCCGGCACGCACCCGTGACCGGCAAGTACGGCACCCCGCCCGGTGCATCGAGGCCGCCTGCGCGCGCCCCGGTGCGTTCCGGGCATCCCCGGAGTGCCACCGACCGGGAAGAGACACCATGGCCCCCATCGCCCGCACGCCCCTGCACTTCAACGCTTTCGTCATGAACACCACCAGTCACATCCACCACGGCCAGTGGCGTCGCCCCGACGCCGGGCAGGCCGAGTTCACCGACGTCCGCACCTGGATCGACCTGGCCCGCACCCTCGAGGCCGCGAGGTTCGACGCCATGTTCTTCGCGGACGTCGTCGGCCACTACGGCGACGCCGACGCCGACTACTCCGTGTACGTCAACGAGGGCCTGCAGATCCCCTCCAACGACCCGACCGTGCTGCTCGGCGCGCTGGCCGTGGTGACCGAGCACCTGGGCCTGGCCACCACCTCCAACGTCTTCCAGTCCCACCCGTTCCAGTTCGCCCGCCAGCTCTCCACGCTCGACCACATCTCGAACGGCCGGATCGCCTGGAACATCGTCACCGGGACCCAGGACAACGGTTCACGCAACTTCGGCCTGCCACGGCTGACCGACCACGCCGAGCGCTACGCCTGGGCCGAGGAGTACGTGGACGTCGCCTACAAGCTCTGGGAGGGCTCGTGGGACGAGGGAGCGGTCGTCAAGGATCGGCAGGGCTCCCGGTACTCGGACCCGGCGAAGGTCCACAAGATCCACCACGAGGGCCGGCGCTACTCGGTGGAGGGCCCGCACCTGCCCTCACCGTCCCCGCAGCGGACACCGCTGCTGTACCAGGCGGGATCCTCCGCCTCCGGCCGGGACTTCGCCGCCCGCAACGCCGAGGCCGTGTTCCTCATCGCGGCGACCCCGGACATCGCCCGCCAGCAGATCGAGGACACCCGCCGCCGCGCCGTCGAGGCCGGCCGGGCACCGGAGGACATCAAGTTCTTCCAGGGCCTGAGCTTCGTCATCGGCGAGACGGAGCAGCAGGCCCGGCGCACGCTGGCCGAGTACGAGGAGTACGCCTCCGTGGAGGGCTACCTGGCCCACGCCGCCCTGGTCGACCCGGACGGCCGTGTCTACCCTCCCGAGACCCCGTTGAAAGACCTGGAGACCAACACCCAGAAGGGCTTCTCCGAGTGGACCTCCAAGGCCATCACGGACCGCGAGCCCGTGGTCGCCGACGTCGCCTGGCGCAGCCACCGCAACAACCGCCTGGTGGGCACCCCCGAGCAGATCGCGGACCGGCTCCAGGACTGGCAGGACGCCGGCGTGGACGGCATCAATGTCATCAACTGGGTGATCCCCGGTTCCTTCGAGGAGTTCGCGGACCAGGTCCTGCCCGTGCTGCGCGAGCGCGGCCTGGCGCAGTCCGAGTACGCGCCGGGCACCCTGCGCCAGAAGCTCTTCGGCCGGGACCGCCTGCCCCAGACGCACCCGGCCGCCCGGTACCGGGGCGCCTTCGCCACCGTGCCGACCGGGGCCTGAGCCCCACCACCCACTTCTGCCTGCGCTGGATCACGGCGAAAGGAACCCCATGAGCACCCCACCTTCCCCGAGCGCGCCCGGACTCCGGACGACGCCCCGCACCCCTCGACTCCCCGGGCCCCGGACCACCGGGCTCGCCGTCCTGACCGCGGCCACGCTGGTCCTGAGCGCCTGCTCCGCAGGTCCCGGCACCGGTCGCGGCGCCGGAACGGATCCCGACGCCGGCCCGGACCAGGCGGCGCTGACCGGCGCCGCCGGTGCCGGGCCGGTCCAGGGCGGCGTGATCGAGTACGGCCACCTCCAGGAGCCCAACTGCATCTTCGGCGGCTGGATCCAGGAGAACTTCACCGCCCGCCAGGTCCTGGACAACCTGGTGTCCCACACCGAGGACGGCTCGGTGGTCCCCTGGATCGCCACCGGCTGGGAGGTGTCGGAGGACGGCCGGGCCTGGACGCTGCGGCTGCGCGAGGACGTGACCTTCACGGACGGCACCGCCCTGGACGCCGAGGCCGTGGCCTACAACTTCGATTACTGGCTGGACGGCGGCAACGGCACCGCCGCCGCCCACCTCGGCGGGTTCTACGACCACTCGGAGGTGCTGGACGAGCACACCGTCCGGATCCACCTGTCCGCCCCGTTCTCCCCGTTCCTGTCCACCATCTCCCAGTCCTACTTCGGCCTGCAGTCACCCACGGCCCTGCAGTCCCGCACCGATGAGGAGAACTGCACCGAGCCCATCGGCTCCGGGCCGTTCACCGTCAAGGACTGGAAGCGCGGGGAGTACATCGAGTTCGAGCGCAATGACGACTACGACTGGGCGCCGCAGAACGCCCGGCACCAGGGCCCGGCCCACGTGGCGGGCATCCGGTGGAACATCGTCCCGGACAACACGTCCCGGTACGGTTCGCTGCTGTCCGGGGAGATGGATGCGATCGGCGAGGTGCCGGCCGTGAACATCGCCCAGGCCCGCGAGGACTACGACTTCACGCAGTACATCACCCCGGGCCGGCCCGTGGTGATGAGCCTGAACACGCAGCGGGGCATCTTCACGGACCAGCAGGTCCGCCAGGCCCTGAGCTTCGCCACGGACCGGGAGGCCAACGTGGCCTCGGCCTTCCTCGGCACCGTCCCCTTCGAGCCCAGCGGCTACCTCTCCCAGACCACCCCGGACTACGACGAGGACGCCGCCGCCGAGTACCCGTTCGACCTGCACCGGGCCAACGAGCTGCTGGACCAGGCCGGCTGGACCGGCCGGGACCCCGACGGGACCCGGACGAAGGACGGCCGACGCCTGCAGGCGCTCGTGGTCTACGGCCTGAACAGCATCATCACCCCGGACGGCAACACCGTGATCCAGAACTTCCAGGAGCAGGCACGGGCCGCAGGCTTCGACCTGGTGCTGCGCCCGGGCACGCCGTCCGAGTTCTTCGGGGGTGCGTTCTCCACCCCGGAGAGCTATGACGCCCAGGTGGGGTACTGGACGAGCCCGCACGCCGGGATCCTGAACATCAACTACCGCCCCTCCACCGAGGAGGCGCCGAACGGGGCCAACACCACGTTCCTGGACGAGTCCCGGGTGTTCGCGACCATCCAGTCCGCGCTGCAGGCCCCCACGCCCGAGGAGGTCACGGAGCGGTTCTCCCAGGCCCAGCACGAACTCAGCGAACTGGCCCCGGCGATCGGCCTGTACACCCAGACCAACACGCTGGCCGTGGGCGGGGACGTCACGGGTCTCTGGCTCGACCCCGCCCAGGGCGGCCCGGTGTTCCACGACGCCCATTTCACCTCCCAGGACGCCCGGGACGCCTCCGGCACCCTCACCCCGGACACCGCAGACATCCCGGACACCGCAGACAGTGCGGACGCCCCGGTCGAGAACGAGGACTGACCCATGTCCCTGAGCACCCGACACCCCAGCCCGTCACCCACCGTCCCACCGCCGGTGCACCCGGCATCAGCCCCCGTATCGCACCCCGCCTCACCCCCCGCCTCGTCCCCCGCTGCGGACCCGGTGGCAGCACGGGACCGCCCGCCCCGCGGCAACCGGCCGTCACCGGCCGCGGTGGCCCTCGCCGTCGGCCGCAAGGCCCTCGGGGCCGTGTTCGTCGTGTGGGCGGCGGCCACCATCACGTTCCTCATCCAGGTCCTGCTGCCCGGTGACCGCGCCACCCTGTTGCTGAACCAGCAGACCGGCCAGGTCCAGGAGCGCACCCCGGAGGAGCTCGCGCCGATCAACGAGGCGTTCGGGTTCGACGATCCGCTGATCGTGCAGTACCTGGACTTCCTGGGCGGCCTGCTGCGCGGCGACCTGGGGATCTCCTACACCCTCTACCAGCCCGTCACCACCGTGATCGGCGACCAGATCGCGCCCACCGTGGTGCTGACCTTCACGGCCCTGGCCATCGCCTGGGTGATCGCCGTGGTGCTCCTGGTGCTCACCGCCCGGCGCACCCCCTGGGTCTCGAGGATCTTCTCCGGCCTGGAGTCCGCGGCGGCGGCGCTGCCGCAGTACTGGCTCGGCATCATCCTGCTGGTGGTCTTCGCCCTGTGGCTCGGGATCTTCCCCGTGGTCTCGGGCAGCGGCGCGGCCGGCCTGGTGCTTCCGGCCCTGACGCTCGGCATCCCGCTGGCCGGCTTCCTCGCCCAGGTGATGCGCACCGAGTTCGAACGCACCCTGGACGCCCCCTTCGTCCTCACCGCCCGCGCCCGGGGCATGTCCGACGGGGGCGTGAGACTGCGCCACGTGCTGCGCCACTCCCTGCTGCCGGGCCTGAGCCTGACCGGGTGGGCGGTCGGGGCCCAGTTCTCCGCGGCCGTGATCGCCGAGAACGTCTTCGCCCGCCCCGGCCTCGGCCGGGTCCTCGTCACCGCGGTCAACGGCCGCGACCTCCCGGTGGTGTGCGGCGTGGTGATGCTCGTGGCCGTGATCTACGTGATCACCAACCTCGTGGTGGACACCGCCTACATCCTCGTCGACCCCCGCCTGAAGGAGGCAGCATGAGCACCACGCCCCTGACCCCCGCACCTGCCGGCCGGGTGTCCGTCCCCGGTGGCCCGGCATCGCCCACCCCGGGTCCCGGCACCGCGGACCGCACCGCCCGCGCCTCCGCGTCCTGGCGCCGCGTGCCGGCCACCGTCTGGATCGCCGGCGCGTTCGCGATGCTGCTGGTGATCGCCTCGTTCGCCCCCGGGCTGCTGGCGACCGCGGACCCCCGGGCCATCGACCTGGACGCCCCGCTGGCCCCGCCGGGGCCGGACCACTGGTTCGGCACGGACCAGTCCGGCCGGGACCTCTACTCGCGGATCGTCCACGGCACCGGGTCCTCCCTGCTGATCGGCCTGGGCGCCACCGGCGTGGGGGTGGGGCTGGCCGTGGTCCTCGGGTCCTGGGCCGCGCTCGGTGGCCGCTGGGCGGACGCGATCATCGGCCGCGGCATCGAGGTGCTGTTCGCCTTCCCGATCCTGCTGCTGGCCATGGTGTTCATCGCCGTCTACGGGCCGTCGGTGCAGACCCTCATCCTGGCCGTCGGCCTGGGCATCGCCCCCGGTTACGCCCGGATGGTCCGCGCCCAGGTGATGTCGGTGCGCCGCTCCGGTTACGTCCAGGCCGCCCGCGCGCTGGGCCACCACCCGGCGAGGATCCTCACCCGGCACGTGCTGCCCAACGCGCTGCGCCCGCTGCTGGCGGTGCTGACGCTGGGCATCGGCCAGTCCATCGTCTGGGCCTCCGGCCTGGCGTTCCTCGGCTTCGGCGTGGCCCCGCCGTCGCCGGAGTGGGGTGCCCTGCTGGAAGCCGGGCGCCCCTACATCACCGCCGCCTGGTGGCTGGAGATCATCCCGGGACTTGCCGTCCTGGCCGCCGCCCTGACCGCCACCGTCCTGGGCCGCCACGTGGAGTCCACCCTCGAAGGAGACCGCTCATGAACGCCCTGATCGACACCGTCATCCCCGCCCTGGCCCCCGCAGGATCCGTCCGGTCCACCACCGGCCCGGGCGCCCCCGCCACCTCAGGACCTCCCGCCACCGCGGTCGCACCCGCCGGCACCGGCGCCCTGGCCGTCCTGGAGGACCTCAACGTCTGGTTCACCGACGCCCTCGGCCGTCGCCGCCACGTGGTCCACGACCTCTCCGTGGACATCCGTCCCGGCGAGTGCGTGGCGGTCATCGGTGAGTCCGGGTCCGGCAAGTCGGTGACCGCCCGCACGCTGATCGGCCTGACCGGCCCGAACGCCCACGTGGAGGCCACCACCGCCACCCTCTTCGGCCGGGACGTGCTCACGCTGCAGGACGGGGACTGGAAGTCCATCCGCGGCCGGGACGTGGGCTTCATCCTCCAGGATGCGCTGGTCTCCCTGGACCCGCTGCGCACGGTGGGCGCCGAGATCGGGGAGTCCCTGCGCCTGCACGGGGTCCGGGGCCGTGCCGAGCGTTCCGCCCGGGTGGAGCAGCTGCTGGCCGAGGTCGGCGTTCCGGAGCCGCGGCTGCGGGCCGGTCAGCGTCCCGACCAGCTCTCCGGGGGCCTGCGCCAGCGGGCGCTGATCGCCTCGGCCATCGCCAACCATCCCGCGCTCGTGGTGGCCGACGAGCCGACCACCGCCCTCGACGTCACCGTCCAGGCCCAGGTGCTCGACGTCCTGGCCCAGCGCAAGGACCAGGGCACCGCGATCCTGCTGATCAGCCACGACTTCTCCGTGGTCGGCCGGCTGGCCGACCGGGTGCTCGTCATGCAGGGCGGCCGGATCGTCGAGGCGGGCACGGCGGCGGAGGTGCTGGCCGACCCGCAGCACCCCTACACCCGCCAGCTGCTGGACGCCGTGCCCTCCGGCCACACCAAGGGCGAGTACCTCACCGAGGCCGGCCGGGGTCGGGCCGCGGAGCGGCCCGGGGGGACGGTGCCGGCCGGCACGCGGAGGGCCGAGGCGGGGCCTCCCGCCGTGCTCACCGCGCGCGGGCTGACCAAGTCCTACCGGGGGCCGGACGGGAGGGACCGGGCCGTGGTCCGGGACGTCTCCTTCGACGTGCGGGCCGGGCAGACCCTGGGCATCGTGGGGGAGTCCGGGTCCGGCAAGTCCACCACGGCCTCCATGGCCCTGGGCTTCGTGGCCCCGGACGCCGGCACCGTGCTGCTGGAGGGGGCGCCGTGGAGCGAGCTGTCCGTCGCGGGGCGCCGGCCGCGGCGCCGGGAGGTCACCGTGGTCTACCAGGACCCGTTGAGCTCCTTCGACCCGCGCTGGACCGGCCGGCGGATCCTCACCGACGCCCTCGACGCCGGCTCGGCCCCCGGGCCGTTCGCCTCGGGCCGGGCACGGCGGGCCCACCGGGCGGAGCTGGCCGAGCGGGCCGACCACTGGGCGCGACTGGTGGGCCTGGCCCCCGAGCACCTCGCCAAGCACCCGCTGCGGCTGTCCGGGGGCCAGCGGCAGCGGTTGGCCATCGCCCGGGCGCTGGCACCGGAACCGCGGGTCGTGGTGCTGGACGAGGCCGTCTCCGCCCTGGACGTCTCCGTCCAGGCCCAGGTGCTGGACCTGCTCACCGAACTGCAGGAGACCCTCGGCACCACCTACCTGTTCATCTCCCACGACCTGGGCGTCATCCACCACATGAGCGACGAGATCCTGGTGATGAAGGACGGCGAGGCGGTGGAACACGGACCGGCCGACGAGGTCTTCGGTGCCCCGCGCCACCCGTACACCCGGGAGCTGCTGGAGTCCCTCGAGCAGCTGTCCACGCACGTGGCGTCCCGCTAGGGCGGCACCGCGGCCACCCCGGTGACACGTTCCCGCGCTCCCGGACCCGGTGGGCGCGGGAACGTGTCACAGCGATGAGGGGGCCCGCCGGGACGAGGCGTAGTACCGTCCGAGCACCTCGTCCTTCAGGTCCCAGAACGTCCCGTCCTGGATGGCGGCGCGCATCCGGTCCACCAGGCGGACGGTGAACCGCTCGTTGTGGAGGGAGATCAGCGTGTGGGACACCATCTCCTTGGCCTTGATCAGGTGGTGGATGTAGGCCCGGGTGTAGTGCGCGCAGGTGTAGCAGTCGCAGCCCTCCTCCAGGGGGGAGAAGTCCCGCTTGTAGCGCGCACCGGGCAGGTTGAAGCGGCCCTCGGCGGTGTAGAACGCGCCGGTGCGGGCCACGCGGGTGGGGGAGACGCAGTCGAAGGTGTCCGCCCCGTTCTCCACCGCCGTGAACAGGTCGTCCGGCTCGGAGATCCCCAGCAGGTGCCGCGGCTTGTCCTCGGGCAGTTCCTCCACGCACCAGCCCACGATCGTGCCGAGGTTCTCCTTCTCCAGCGCCCCGCCGATCCCGTAGCCGTCGAAGCCGTGTGAGGTGACCCCGCCGTCGTCGGGGAACTCCGTGGTCATGGCGGCCAGGTCCCGGCAGGCCTTGCGCCGCAGGTCCTCGTACTGGGCGCCCTGGATGACCCCGAACAGGGCCTGGTAGGGCTTCGCCGCGCGCTCGCCGGTCAGGCGGGCGTGCTCGTCCAGGCAGCGCTGGGCCCAGCGGCGGGTGCGCTCCAGCGCCTCCTCCTGGTAACCGCGCGAGTTGTGCAGCGTGGTCAGCTCGTCGAAGGCGAACATGATGTCCGCGCCCAGCTGGTGCTGGATGCCCACCGAGACCTCGGGGGTGAACCGGTGCCGGTCCCCGTTCAGGTGGGACTTGAACCAGACCCCGTCCTCGTCCACGTTGGCCAGCCGCTCCTTGCCGGGGGCCACCGCGTCGTCCGCCCCCTGCCCGGACGGTGCGGCCGGTCCCTTCATGTCGATCACCTTCTTGAACCCCGAGCCCAGGCTCATCACCTGGAAGCCGCCGGAGTCCGTGAAGGTGGGCCCGGACCAGTTCATGAACGCCCCCAGGCCGCCGGCCTCGTCGAGGATGTCCGGGCCGGGCTGCAGGTACAGGTGGTAGGCGTTGGCCAGCAGCGCCTGGGCGCCGATCTCGCCCATCGCCTCCGGCAGGACGGCCTTGACGGTGGCCTGCGTGGCCACGGGGATGAACGCGGGGGTCTGGATCAGCCCGTGCGGGGTGGTGATGGTCCCGGTGCGCCCGGCCATCGCGGTCCCGTCCGGACCGGTCAGCCGGCTCCCGACGACGAAGCCGGCGTCCCGCGGCGAGGCCGGGGCCGGCATGTCACCGGCCTCACGGTCACGGGTCTGGTGGGTCACTTCAGGGCGGGAGTCAACGGTTTCAGGCACGTCCTCCATGGTATGTATCAGTCAGGAGCCATCAGGACCACCACGGGAGAGGGGAGGCGTGCATGCGGATGTCGGACCTCAACCCGGTCCCGTCGCTGTTCACCATCGCGCCGGCGAACAAGGACCACGAGGTCGGGATCCGCTGCGGCATCACGGTGCTGGTCCCGCTGCTGGTGCTGCTGCTGATGGACCGGATCGACCTGGCGATCTTCGCCTCCTTCGGGGCGTTCACCGGCATCTACGGCCGCAACACCACGCACGGGGTCCGGTTGCACATGCAGTTGCGGGCCGGACTGTTGATGATCGCGGTCATCCTGGCGGCCACCCTGGCCGGACGCAGCGGCGTCTCCGAGTCCGAGAGCCCCTGGGCGCTGGTCGGCCTGACCACCGTGGTGGCCGGCCTCTGCACGGTGGTCGCCGGGTACTGGAGGCTGCGCCCGGCGGGCTCGCTGTTCCACATCTTCGCCTTCGCCGCCGTGGCCTCGGTGCCCTACCAGCCCCCGCTCGGCGAGGCGATGCTGACCGCGGTGGCCGTGGTGGCGTGGGCCGTGGTGGTGGGCCTGGGCTCGCGCGTCCTGCCGTCCCGCCGGCAGCCGATCACCTGGACCCCCCGGGACCGGTCCACCTCGGACGAGCACCGGATCATCTGGCTCGAGGCCCTGTGGTACGCGATCGCCGCCGGGACCGCGGGTTCCCTGGCCACGGCGCTGGGGCCCGCGCTGGGCATCGAGCACAACTACTGGGCCATGGTCGCCGCCGTCGTCCCGCTGGCCGGGCACTCCACCCGGTACCGCGTCAACCGCGGCCTGCAGCGGGTCATCGGCACCTTCCTCGGGCTGATCCTGATGGCCGGGATCCTCTGGCTCCGGCCGGAGCCCTGGCTGATGATCCTCATCATCGCCCTCTTCCAGACCCTGGCCGAGCTCTACATCGCCCGGCAGTACGTGCTGGCCCAGGTGGTGGTCACCCCGCTGGCGCTGCTGTCCACCGTCCTGGTCACGGTGGGCACCGGTTCACCGGTCGACGGCCCCGCGCTGCTGAGGGACCGGTTCATCGAGACCGTCATCGGCGCGGCCGTCGGCGTGGCCTGCGTGCTCTACCCCTGGGCCTGGCGCAAGTGGGTCCGGCACGACGCCGACCCGGCCACCGAGGCCCGCGACTGAGTCAGGCCTCGGGGCCGGCCGCCGCCTGCCGGTCCGCGAGCTCGCGGAGGGCCTGGACCTCGAGCCGGACCAGGCGGTCCAGCTCCTCGCCGGTGTAGGTCTCGGAGCCCCCGCGGGCCCGCAGGTAGAACAGCGTGGAGAGGCGGGACTCGCGCCACCCGCGCTCTGCCGCGAGGTCCCCGGCGCTCTCGGCGCGCAGGATCTCCCGGTCGTAGAGGTTCGGCTCGTTGAGCTGGCGCTGGCGGAACTCCGCCTGCCGCTGGGCGCGGATGGGGTCCGGCTCGGCCTCGTCGGGCTCGCGCAACCGCGCCCCGGTCGCCTCGGCCTCGGCCCGCTCGCCGCGGTGGTGGTGGATGTTCGCGGCCAGCGCCAGGGCCGACTCGATCGACTTCCACCGGCCCATCGCCCCGTCGAAGGGCAGCGAGGTCAGCAGCGTGGTCGCCTGCAGCGCGCCGTCGGAGTCGTCCAGGTCCACGAAGAGGTACCGGGCCATGGTGTCGATGTCCTCGAGCTGGGCACCCGAGCGCATGTTGATCCCGCGCGAGAGCTTGGCGGCCAGGGCCAGCAGGCGCTGGTCGTCGGGGTGGCGCTGGGCGATCTCCACCACGACGGACTCCGGGGACCCCGCCTGGACGGGGGCCAGGTCCGCCGCGGTGTCCAGTGCCGGGGCGGGCCGGTGGGTGCGCACCCTGATGGTGGAGCCGAAGGCGATCCGGACCTGCCGCTCGTCCGCCAGGGTGGCGATGACGAGGGCGGGGGTGCCGAAGTCGTCCCGGGTGATGCGGGTCTGCGTCACGGGGGCGGAGGGCTCACCCCTGCGGGTCAGGAACCGGTCACCGGGCTGGACCTGCTGGGCCTTGACGGAGCGCAGGTAGTCCCCGCCGATGTCGTGCCGGGACCGCGGGGAGGAGACGGGGCGCGCGGGGGAGGACGCGGCGGAGGCGGGCGAGGCGGCGGAGCCGGCGCCCGGGCCGGCCGTGTTCGGTGCGGACATGGGTCAGCGCCCCCAGCCCACGTGGGCCAGCGCCTGGCGCACCAGGTTGCCACGGCCGCCGATGAACTCGGCCTGGATCGCGTCGCTCAGCGCCTCCTCGGGGGTCAGCCAGGTCAGCTCGAGGGCGTCGCCGCGGGGCTGGCACTCACCGGTGACCGGGACGAGGTAGGCCAGGGACACCACGTGCTGGCGGTCGTCCGTCAGGCCCGTCTCGGACGGGGAGGGGAAGTACTCGGCCACCGTGAAGGGGGTGATCGAGGGCGGCAGCTGGGGCAGCGCCAGCGGGCCCAGGTCCTTCTCCAGGTGACGCATCAGCGCGGCCCGGACGGTCTCGCGGTACATCACGCGGCCGGACACGAAGGTGCGGCGCAGGTGCCCGCCGCCGTCGGCCAGGTACAGCAGGCCGATCTCCGACACGTACCCCAGGGCATCCAGGCGGACGGGCAGGGCCTCCACGTAGACCATGGGCAGGCGACGGCGGGCCTCGTAGAGATCCTCTTCCGACAGCCACCCGGGATTCGGGTCGGGGGTGCGAACACTCATGCCTCAGTTCTACCCGAGTCCGGGGCGCCGGTCACGCCGCCTGACCGGGGAGGCCCCAAACGGGCCTCAGCCCCGCCGCGCGTACCGCGCCCGGAAGTTCTCCAGCACCTTGCGCGGTTCGGTCACGGTGGCCGCCCGTACCCGGGCGAACAGCTCCTCGGCCTCGGCCGGGTCGTAGTAGCCGTTGTCCGCGTAGGTCTCCAGCCGGTACAGCAGTCCCTCCAGGTCCAGCTCCGGGTGGAACTGGGTGGCGTACTGGTGCCGGCCGATCCGGAACATCTGCACCGGGCAGGCGTCCCCGGCCACCAGCACCACGGCGTGCTCCGGCAGGGTGCGGATGGCCTCCTTGTGCCCCACGAAGGCCTCGAACTCCGGGTCCACGCCCGCCAGCAACGGGTCCGTCCTCCCCGCCTCGGTCAGGCGCACGACGACGGCCCCGGCCGGTTCCCCGAAGGTCCCGTCCACCGTGGCACCCTGGTGCAGCCCGAGGGTGCCGACCCCGTAGCAGGCGCCCAGGAAGGGCACGTCCCGCTCGAGGACGACGTCCAGCAGCCGGCGCAGCTCGGCCTCCACCACGATCTGCAGGTCGGACTTGAACTCGTCCGGGTCCGAGGAGGTGAAGGGACTGCCACCCACGATCACCCCGGAGTGCCGGGGCACCAGCTGCGCCCAGTCCAGGTCCGCCGTCCCGCCCGAGGACGGCCCCGCGGCCGCGACGACCCGGTCCAGCCGCAGCGTGACCAGCTCGCCGGGGCCGAAACCGCCCAGGACGGTGGTGGAGCGGACCTCGTCCGCGGCGACGGCGTCGTCCGCGCGAGTCTGGATCAGCAGGAAGGGCAGCACCTGAGTCAGGGTAGTCGCCGGTTCAGGACCGTCCCCACTTGCCGCCGTGGTAGGGCGCGGCGACGAACTGGCGGAAGCGGTCGTCCCCCAGGGACAGGGCCGCCTCGGCGGGCCAGTTCGGGCGCACCAGGGCGGCGCGGCCGATGCCGACGGCGTCCGCGCGGTCGTTGACCAGGACGGCCTCGGCCGTCTCGTCGGAGGTGATGGAACCGACGGTGGAGACGAACAG
The DNA here is from genome assembly GCF_937871995.1 of uncultured Citricoccus sp. Taxonomy (NCBI): domain Bacteria; kingdom Bacillati; phylum Actinomycetota; class Actinomycetes; order Micrococcales; family Micrococcaceae; genus Citricoccus; species uncultured Citricoccus sp. The sequence goes on from NZ_CALMQR010000031.1 coordinate 61,882, forward strand.
CCGGCGGGCGCCGCCGTCGGGCCCGTCCACCGTGAGGCCGCGCCCGGGTGCCAGGTCGAGGTCCTCGGTGCCACGCTTCACGGCCTCGGCGAGGGGCACCTGGTACCCCGGGCCCTTCGGGCCGAGGTAGGTGTCCCCGATGCCACCGGAGGACAGGTCGACCCAGTCCAGCCCGTCGGCCACGAGCGTGCGCACCAGGCGCACGGTGTCCTCCGCGGCCCAGCTGCTCTCCACCCAGTCGGACCCCGAGAGCCGCAGGCCCAGGACCTTGTCACCGGGCCAGACCTCGCGGATGCCGGCGACCACGCGGCGCACCAGGCGGGTGCGGTTCTCGAAGGAACCGCCCCACTGGTCGGTGCGGTGGTTGGTGACGGGGGACAGGAACTGGTGCAGCAGGTAACCGTGCGCGCCGTGGACCACCACCGCGTCGAAGCCGGCGGCATCCGCGCGCCGTGCCGCGGCGACGAAGGCCGCGATGACCTCCTCGATCTCAGCCTCGGTCATCTCGCGGGTGGGCGCGGTCACGGAGACGGCGGGGATGCCCGACGGCGAGACGGTCTCCCAGCCGCCCTCCTCCGGCGGGATGGGGCCCTGGTCGAAACCGGGACGCGCCGGCCAGGTGGAGGCCTTGGACCCGGCGTGGGCCAGCTGGATCCCGGGCACGGCGCCCTGGGAGCGGATGAAGTCGGTGATCGGCGCCCAGGCGTCGCGTTGGGCGTCGTTCCACAGCCCGGTGTCCTGGTCGGAGATCCGCCCCTCGGGGACGACGGCGGTGGCCTCCGCCACGACCATGCCGAAGCCACCGGCCGCCCGCGCGCCCAGGTGGACCATCTGCCAGGGGCCGGGCACGCCGTCCTTCGTGCCCACGATGTACTGGCACATCGGGGGCAGGATCAGGCGGTTGCGGAGGGTCTGGCCGGCCACGGTGGCGGGTTCGAAGAGAAGGCTCATGCTGGGCACAACCACGCGGTGGCCCGGCCGTATTCCGCCGGTCCCCCGGCCGGCGCTTCCTAGAATGGCTCCCATGCCCTCCTTCCGTGTCCGCCTGCAGATCGGCGACCTGCTGCCCGGCCACGCCCCCGAGGAGGTCATGGCCACCGCGGAGGCCGCCCTGGCGTCCGTGTACACGGTGGAGGCCAAGGACCTGGAGGTGGTGGCCCGGGTGCCGCGGATCGTCCTGCGGTTCACGGTGCCGGAGTCCACCTGGGACGGGGAGAACCGCGCGGCCCTCAGTGCCGCGGCGCAGATGCGGCTGGCGGTGATGGAGGTGGCCACCACCGGGCGGCTCGAGGTCCTGCGCCGCGCCCGCGGCCGGTGGGAGCCGGTCGGCCCGGGACGATGAACGCCGGGCCGGGCCCGGCCCGCCCCGGAACGGTCAGACGTCGTCGACCGCGTGGCCCAGCGCCGCCCGGTGCTCGGCGTGGTTGATCCGGTAGCGCCGGTTCTCCGTGGCCAGCAGCACCACGAACAGGCCCATCGCGGCGACGATCGCGACCCACACGGAGTGCATGGATCCGACCAGTCGGGGTACCAGGATGGCCACCAGCCCCCAGGTCAGTCCCAGGGCGATGGTGATGCGTCCGCGCTCGGTCATGGCCATCATGGCCGTGCCCCAGACCACCACGACGATCGTGAGCACCGCCCACACCGCGCCCGGGATCCACAGCAGGTTCAGGCCCAGGGACTGCAGCCAGATGGAGGTGTTCGTGGCCGCGTAGATGACCGCCCAGCCGGTGAACAGGCCGATCATCCCGTCGGTGATGACCCGTTCCACCGGCGTGCGCGCGGTGTAGAGGTTCAGCTGGTGGATGGAGCCCACCAGCAGGGACGTCAGGGCCAGCCAGACGACGAGTTCGGCACCGAGCATGACCCCGCTGCGGGCGATCACGAACCACGCCACGGCCGCCACCATGGCCCCGGACACGCGCCACCCGGTGGTCCGCTGGCGCGCGGCGGCGGCCTGGGACGGCATCCACTGGTGGATGGTGTACACGCCCAGGGCGAGCCACAGCAGGGGCCAGACCAGCATGGCCCACGAGGCCATGGACAGCATCGAGTACCCGCCGGCGAAGCGGCCGCCGTGCAGGTCGTGGAGCCAGGGGCCGGTGGGGTCCTCGCCGAGGAAGCCGAGCCCGTAGATCCCGCCGGCCACGAACAGCAGCCAGGCGAGGGTCACGGTGACCTGGCGCAGCAGGTCGAGGAACCCCGGCAGGGGGTCCGGTTCGCGGGAGGGCAGGTTGTAGGGCGGGATGTACCGGACGGCCTCGGGCTCCGGCTCACTTGCGTAGTCCCCGTAGCCGCTGTCGTCCCCGTAGGTCTCATGGGGCGCGTAGGCCGACGGTGCGGACCGGCCGCCCAGCGTGGCGGCCTCGATGGCCTGGGCCTTCTCCAGGATGCGGTACCGGTGCCGCCACTCCGGCAGGAAGATCCGGGCGCGGTCCAGCAGCTCGGCATCGGTGAGGTCCTCGCCCCGCTCCTCGAGCAGGGGACGGCGCTCCGCCGGGGGGACCCAGTCGGTACCGTCCGCCTCGCGGGCAGCGGCCTGCAACGCCCAGGTCTCCCGCTCGCGCTGGCGCCGGAGCCACTCCTCCTGCTCCTGGCGTTCCATCTCCAGGCGGAGGGCCTCCTCCTCGGCGCGCTGGGCCTCCAGCCGGCGCTCGGCCTCGAGCCGGGCCTCCTCCTCGGCGCGGCGCTGGGCCTCCAGGCGGGCCTGCTCCCGTGCGCGGCGCTCGGCCTCCAGGCGCTCGGCCTCGGCCCGCTCGGCGGCGAGCCGTTCGGCCTCCAGCCGTTCCTCCTCGGCGAGGCGTTCGGCCTCCCGCCGCTCGGCCTCGGCGCGCTCGGCGGCCTCGCGGCGGGCGATCTCGGCCTGCCGGCGCTCCTCCGCGCGGCGTTCACGTTCCTCGGCCAGGCGGACCTTGGCCTGTTCGTAGGCCGCCTTGGCATGGGCGGGGGACTCGTAGATCGCCTGGGAGACCTTGTCCCAGTCCGGTTCCCCGAGCCCGTCCAGCCACTCGTTGAGGGACTCCACGGGATTGACGGGTTCGCGCAGGTTGGCGTGGCGCAACCGCGCCTGGGCGGCCGTGACGCCCTCCGGCGCGCGGTGCCCGGGCGTCCCGCGGTCACCGCGGTCGACGGCCTCGACCCCACGGCCGTCCGGGCGTTCGTCCTGGCGGCCGACCTGCTCCCCGGACGGACCGTCGGACCGGCGGGCGGACGAGTGTCCGTCGGCGGGTTCCTCCGGGCGCGACCCGGAGACCGGGCCGGGCGACACCGGGCCGGTGGACCTGTCCGCTGCAGCCTTCATCCGGTGCAGCGCGGCCGAGGAAGAGGACGTCTCGTCCACCATTCACCCCTCCCTGGAGCGCCGCCGGACGGCGATCACCCCCGCAATGACCAACCCTAGAAGGGTACCCAACACCATGCCCACCACCGCGCTCGCCCATGTCGGAAGGCCAGTCGCGCTCCCGGTGACCCAGCCCAGGCCCACCATGTAGAGGGTCCAGACCAGGGCCCCACCGCCGGACAGCACCAGGAAGGGCCTCCAGGGCAGGGACGCGATCCCCGCGGTCGCCATCGAGGCGGTCCGCCCGCCGGAGACGAACCGCAGCACGAACAGCGTGGCGTAGCTGGGGGCCGGGCCGGCCCGGTCCAGCAGCCGCAGGATGCCCCGGTGGATGCGCTGGCCCCACGTGGCGCGGTCCAGCAGGCCGGTGAGCCGGTACCGGAACAGGGCGTAGAGCCCCACGTCCCCGGCCCAGCAGCCCAGCCAGGCGGCCAGCAGGGAGGGGGCGAGCCCCACGGTCCCGAGCTGCGCCATGGCCCCGGAGCCGATGACGAACAGCTCGCTCGGCACGGGGGGCACCGGCGCGTCCAGGGCCACCAGCAGCGCGGTCAGCGGGTGGAACCACCAGCCGAGGGACTCGATCCAGGCCGCGTCGAGCCCGGTCATGCCACGGGTCGTTCCCGCAGCCGCAGCCCGGAGCTGAACTGCCGCTGCTCACCCGTCAGCGGATCGGTGAAGCCGATGGTGTGGGCCAGCAGCTGCAGGGGCCGGTCGTAGTCGTCCGGGGCGGCGTCCAGCAGTCGCGGGTAGAACGGGTCGTTCAGGATGCCCAGGCCCAGTGCCGCCAGGTGCACGCGCAGCTGGTGGGTGCGTCCCGTCCTCGGGAACAACCGCAGGTGCGCGACGGCGGCGCCCGCCCAGGCACCCGTGGACACCCCGGTGCCCAGCAGCTCGATGCGGGTCTCGGCGTTGGCGCCGATGGTGGGCCGGTTGGTCCGCCGGCCCTTCCGGGCCGGGGTGCCGGGCGAGTGCCCGGAATGGAGCGGACCGTAGTCCAGGGTCCGGGCGGTCAGCACGCCCTTGACCTTGTCCATCCGGTTCCGGTAGGTCAACGGGAACCGGGCGGACAGCGTCTCGGGCCGTGTCCCGGCCTGCAGGGCGGCCACGGCCTCGTAGACCTTCCAGACCTGCCGGCGCTCGAAGAGCACCTGGTAGGCGCCGCGGGTGTCCGGATGGGTGGAGAACAGCACGACGCCGGCCGTCGCCCGGTCCAGGCGGTGCATCGGCACGAGGTGGTCCAGTCCCAGTTGGTTGCGCAACCGCACCAGGGCGGACTCCTGCACGAAGCGGCCGCCCGGGGTCGTGGGCAGGAAGTGCGGCTTGTCCGCCACCAGCAGGTGCTCGTCCTGGTGGAGGACGGTCACCTCGTAGGGGATGGGCTCCTCGTGGGGCACGGACCGGTAGTACCAGACGGACTCGTGCACCCCCAGCGGGGTGTCCTCGGCGACCACGGTCCCGTCGGCGGCGCGGACCTCGCCGGTGCGGAACCGCTCCACGATGCCCTCGGGGTCGACATGGCCCCAGCGGTGCAGCACGTAGTCCAGCACACTGTCCCAGCCCGAGGAGGGGAGCCGGAGGCGGGTGGCGTTGACGCCGTCGCGCACGGGCAGGGGAGGGGGAACGGACACGCCTCTAGTCTTCCAGACCAGGACGAGATCAATTACGCTCTCCTACTAACCAGTAAGTTCGAATTTACTAATTAGTAACCTGAATAAACCTTCCGGTAACACTTAAAACGGGCAAGAGTTCACCCTCGGACCACATTTAGAGCCATGGCAGTTCACATTTCCCGTGGAGACCCACATCACCATGAGACTGAAGGGGTAGCTGACCCCCGGAGGGGCGAGAAGACCGCCGCGGCGCACCAGGCCCATGGGTCCAGACAGTAGGAGATCACGATGTTGCAGTCCGTCATGAAGAACAGCCACGGGAGGCTCGTCTTCCCCTCCAATTTCATCCCGGAGCTGGATGTGACGGCACTGGACAGCCTGGACACGCTCGAGGAGGTCATCCAGCGGGACTTCGAGTCCAAGGCACCGAGCGGCACGGAGATCCTGCAGCGGATCGAACAGGGCAAGTACGCCCGGCGCTCCGACCTGCTGCGCGACATCGCCATGAACCTGTTCTGGACGAACCGGTACGCGATGACGATGTACGACAAGCACGTGACCCGGTGGAAGGACGTGCCGCGCAACCGCGAGGACGTCTACATCCCCGCGCTGACCCCGTGGGAGGACGGCGGCCGGAAGGTCGAGGCCGTGCGCGAGGTCTACCCCACCCTGGACGCGCGGTGGGACGCGACGGTCGAGGACGAGGTCTTCAAGACGCTCTTCGACGTGTTCGCGCATCGGAGGTTCCACGCCACCGAGCTGTCCGCGATCAAGCCGACGGTCGAGCAGATCCTGGCCGACCCGTCCCAGCTGGTGGCACGGATCACCGACTACGACCCCAACTACCCCGTGTTCCGGGACGAGGAGATCCTGGACGTCCACGAGGACGTCCCCCAGCTGGAGGCCCTGCGCCGCTGGTCGATGGTGCTGCACAACCAGTTCCCCTGGGACCGGTCGAAGACCGAGCTGGTCGAGGCCCGGGAGCTGCGGGACGAGGACTACGTGATCGTCTACCGTCCCAAGAGCCGTGACGTCCAGCGCTTCATCCGCCGCGCCACCACCGGCCACAGCGGACGCCGTCGCGCCGGGGCGCCGGCCGTCGAGGCCAAGGCCCCCGTCCGCCCGTACAAGCCCATCGTGGTGCGGGACCTGACCGTCCAGCCCCGGATCCTCGCCCTGGCGGTGGCCGGGGGCGAGGAGATCTGCACCAACGACGACCTGATCCGCAACTCCGCCTACAACTGGTCCCCGATGACCGCCGAGCAGATCGTGGACAAGACCGGGATCCGCGAGCGCCTCTACACCTTCTCCCAGGTGGAGGACCTGGCGCTGAACGCCGCCCGGTCCGCGCTGGACCACGCCGGCGTGGGGCCCGAGGAGGTCGGGGCGGTGATCGTGGCCACGTGCACCAACGATCGGCTGATGCCCTCGATCGCCACCTACGTCTCCGGGGAGCTGGGGATCCACCAGACCAACGCCTCCTACGACCTCATCGCGGCCTGCGCGGGGCTGCCGTACGCGCTCGCCGAGGCCACGCGCATCCTGCAGGACGTCGAGCGCCCGGTGCTGGTGGTCTGCGCCGAGAAGTTCTCGGACAAGATCGGCAACGTCCGGCCCTCGCGGATGATCTTCGGCGACGGCGCCGCGGCACTGCTCATCGGCGTCGCGCCCGAGGGTGAGACCCCGGACCTGGAGTACCTCAACACCTACGCGTCCGGCCCGGTGAGCCAGGTGAACTCGATCATCTGGCCCAACCCGGAGTTCGACAACAACCTCACCGTCTACGGGCCCGAGGTGAAGGACCTGGCCGGGCGGTACCTCGCCCAGATGCTGGGCGAGATCTCCGAACTGCCGGATCCCGACGGGCGGGCCTCCTCCCTGCTGGACAGCGTCGAGCTGATCGTGCCCCACCAGGCCAACAAGTCCATGGTCATCGACCTGGCCACGAAGTCCGGCCTGACCCCCGAGCAGCTGTTCTTCAACATCGACCGGGTGGGGAACACCTCCTCCGCGTCCATTCCCCTGGCGATCTTCGACGCGGTCCGCGACGGCGTGATCGACCGGCCCACCCGGATCTTCGCGCCGGGCTTCGGTGCCGGATCGGTGGCCGGCTACGCGATCATGCGGGTCGACCCCGCCGTGATGGCCGCCCCGGCCGCCGCCGCCGACGCCCACGTGTTCGAGCACGGGTCGTCCGTCGAGGACGTGGCCGTTGCCTTCAACTGAGCACGTGGACCCCGACAACTCCCCCCAGCCCCGTGACGGAAAGACGGTGACGTCAGGAATGTTCGAACGTATCGCAGTAGTGAACCGCGGTGAGGCCGCAGTGCGGCTCATCCGGGCCGTGAAGGAGGTCAACGCCCAGTTCGGCCACGGCATCCGCACCGTGGCCATGTACACGGAGGCCGAGCGGCGGGCCATGTTCGTCCGCCAGGCCGACGAGGCGGTGGCCCTGCGCAAGACGGGGACCGGCAGCCCCTACCTGGACTACGCCGAGCTGGAGCGTGCGCTGGTCGAGTCCCGGGCGGACGCCGCCTGGGTGGGCTGGGGCTTCGTGGCCGAGGACCCCAACTTCGCCGAGCTGTGCGACAAGCTGGGCATCACCCTGATCGGTCCCTCGGCCGAGGCCATGCGCCGGCTGGGCGACAAGGTGACCGCGAAGCTGCTGGCCGAGAAGGTCGGCGTCCCGGTGGCCCCGTGGAGCGGTGGGCCCGTGGAGAGCATGGCCGACGCCCGCCGGCACGCGCAGAACATCGGCTACCCGCTGATCATCAAGGCCCGCAGCGGCGGCGGCGGCCGCGGCATCCGCAAGGTGTACGCCGAGGACGAGCTCGAGACCGCCTTCGAACGCACCCAGGGCGAGGCGCTGCGGTCCTTCGGTGACCCGGTGGTGTTCATGGAGCGGCTGGTCACCCACGCCCGCCACGTCGAGGTGCAGGTCATGGCGGACGCCCACGGCAACGTGTGGGCCCCGGGCGTGCGCGACTGCTCGATCCAGCGCCGCAACCAGAAGGTCATCGAGGAGTCCAGCTCGCCGCTGCTGAGCCGGGAGCAGTCCGATCACCTGCGTCAGGTCTCCGCCGACCTGGTCCGGGCCGCCGGGTACCTCGGTGCCGGAACCGTGGAGTACCTCTACCAGCCCGAACAGCAGCTGTTCACCTTCCTCGAGGTCAACACCCGGCTCCAGGTGGAGCACCCGATCACCGAGGAGACCACGGGGCTGGACCTGGTCCGCCTGCAGCTGCAGGTCGCCGCCGGCCAGCCGCTCGAGGGCGAGATGCCGGCCGAGAACGGTCACGCGGTCGAGGCCCGGCTGAACGCCGAGGACGCGGACAACGAGTTCGCCGCCGCACCCGGCACCGTGAAGCTGCTCGACCTGCCGCTGGGACCGGGCATCCGCGTGGACACCGGCATCGGCCAGGGCGACGTCATCCCGCCGGACTTCGACTCCATGGTCGCCAAGATCATCGCCTGGGGCCCGGACCGTGACTCCGCGCTGGCACGGTTGCGCACCGCGCTGCGGGAGACCACGGTGGTCATCGAGGGCGGCACCACCACGAAGTCCTTCCTGCTGGACCTGCTGGACCGCGAGGAGCTCATCACGGCCTCGGCGGACACCGGCTGGCTGGACCGGACCGGCGCGGGCACCGGCACGTCCCTGTCCGACAAGGCCGACATCGCGCTGCTGACGGCCGCCGCCGAGGTGTATGAGGCGGAGGAGGCCCTGGAGCGCCAGCGCTTCCTCGCCGCCGCCTACGGTGGCCGCCCGCGCGCCGACCACACCGTCGGCCGCCCGGTCGAGCTCGCCCACCAGGGCCAGCCCTACGCGTTCACGGTCAAGAAGACCGGGCCGCACCGGTACCGGGTGATCGGCGACCACGGGGAGACCCAGGTCGACGTCGAGCGACTGGGTGAGTACGAGCGCCGGGTCGTCACCGGCAAGGGGACCTCCATGGTCGTCGCCGTGGAGGGCACCGGCGGCCACCTCATCGAGGTCGACGGCGTCTCCCACCGGATCTCGCGCGACGAGGCCGGACTGGTCCGCACCCCCTCCCCGGCGGTCGTCATGTCCGTGCCGGTCAGCGTCGGGGACGAGGTCGAGGCCGGGGACGTGCTCGTCGTGCTCGAGGCGATGAAGATGGAGACCTCCGTGCGCGCCCCGCAGGCCGGCCGCGTCAAGGAGGTGCTGGCGGCGGTCAACACCCAGGTCGACGCCGGTGCCTCCCTCGTCCGGCTCGAGTCCGCGGACGACCAGGCCGTCGCGGACGACGCCCCGCGGGTCGAGTTCACCGCCGGGGACATCACCACGGGGGAGGACTCGCGGAGCGAGGCCCTGGCCCACCTGCACGGCCTGCGGGCCCTCCTCACCGGCTTCGACGTGAGCGAGACCCGGGGCAAGGACCTGCTGGCCGACTACGACGAGGTCGTGCAGCGCGAGTCCCTGGACGATGCCGGACTGGTCCAGGCCGAGCTCGACCTGCTGACGACGTTCGCGGACCTGTGCGAACTCGCCCGCAACCGGCCGGCACTGCGGGAGGACGAACTGGACACCCGCGTGCACAGCCCGCGGGAGCACTTCCACACCTACCTGCACTCCCTGGACGCGGAGGGCGAGGGCCTGCCGACGTCGTTCCAGGACCGGCTCTCCCGTGCCCTGCGGCACTACGACGTCATGAGCCTGGACCGCACCCCGGAGCTGGAGCAGGCGGTCTTCCGCCTGTTCCTGGCCCAGCAGCGCATCGACCACCAGGTCCCCGTCGTCCTGGGGCTGCTCGAGCGCTGGCTCGAGGACCGCCAGCCGATCGGCCGGACGATCGGGGGCGTGGAGGAGGTGCTGGACCGCCTCGTCGTGGCGACCCAGGCCCGGTTCTCGGTCATCGGCGACGTGGCCCGCAACCTCCGGTACCGCCTCTTCGAGGAGCCGCGCATCCGGGCTGCCCGTGAACAGGTCTTCGACCGGGTGCGGGGCAGCGTCTCCTACCTCGCGGCGCACCCGGAGGCCGGCGACCGCCAGGCGCGGATCGACGAGATCGTCGCCGGACCGGAGCCGATCCTGAGCCTGGTCGGGGAGTCGGTGCGCGGCAACCGGATCGGCGAGGCCGAACTGCTCGAGGCCATCACACGCCGGTTCTACAAGATCCGCACCCTGACCGACGTGCAGTCGGTCACGGCGGCGGGGCGCCCCGTGATCACCGGGACCTTCGACCTGCGCGGGACCCGGCTGGCACTGGTCTCCGCCGTGGGGTCCTTCGAAGGGCTCCGGGAGACCCTCTCGGCCCTGGAGCCGGTCGCGGCCGGACTCGACGGCGAGATCGTCCTGGACCTCTACCTGTCCTGGGACGGCCGTCCCGAGGACCCGGACGAGATGTCCGACGCGCTGCGGGAGGCGCTCTCGGCGACCGGCTGGACCGCCGTGGCCCGGCGCGTCAGCGTCGCCGCCTTCGGCCCCGCGGGCTCGGCCCACCGCCAGTTCACCTTCCGTCCCTCGGGCGGGCAGCTGCAGGAGGAGCGGGTCACGCGGGACATGCACCCGCTCACGGGTCAGCGCGTGGAACTGTGGCGACTGAAGGAGTTCAACGGGACGCGACTGCCGGCCGAACCGGACACCTTCCTCTTCCACCTCGAGGCCAAGGAGAACCCGGCCGACGAGCGCATCGTGGCGCTCGCCGAGATTCGCGACGTCACCCCGGACCTGGACGCGGAGGGCAACGTCACCGGACTGCCGGTGGCCGAGCGCACCATCGCCGCCTGCCTGGCCGGCATCCGCCGCGCGCAGGCCCGGCGCGGCACCAAGCGCCGGCTGTTCGCGAACCGGGTGGTGCTGTACGCCTGGCCGGTGTTCGACCACCGCATCGAGGAGATCGCGGCCGTGGTGGCCCGCAACCTCCGTCCGCTGACCCTGGGTGTGGGCCTCGAGGAGATCACCCTGGTCTTCCGCATGCAGGACCGGCCGGGCGCGGAGCCGCACGAGCAGGCCCTGCGCTACGTCTTCGAGGCCGGAGGCGTCAGCATCCGGGTGACGGAGCCGGACACGGAGCCGCTGCCGCCGATGGACGCCTACACGCAGAAGGTCCACCGGGCACGGTCCCGCGGGAACGTGTACCCGTACGAGATCATCCCCATGCTCACCGGCGAGACGGGTTCGTTCAGCGAACACGACCTGGACGAGGTCGGCCGGATGGTCCCCGTGGACCGTCCGTACGGGAAGAACACGGCGGGCATCGTGGCCGGCGTGGTCACCACGCCGACCAAGCGGTACCCCGAGGGCATGAGCCGCGTGGTGCTGTTCGGGGACCCGACCAAGGCGCTGGGCTCGCTGGCCGAGCCGGAGTGCGCCCGGGTGGTGGCCGCGATCGACCTCGCCGAGGAGAAGGGCATCCCGGTCGAGTGGTTCGCGCTGTCCGCCGGTGCCGAGATCTCCATGGATCGCGGCACCGAGAACATGGACTGGGTGTCCCGCGCGCTGCGCCGGATCGTGACCTTCACGCAGGGCGGCGGCGAGGTGAACATCGTCGTGGCCGGGATCAACGTGGGTGCGCAGCCGTACTGGAACGCCGAGGCGACCATGCTCATGCACACCAAGGGCATCCTCGTGATGACCCCGGACAGCGCCATGGTGCTCACCGGCAAGCACTCCCTGGACTACGCGGGCGGTGTCTCCGCCGAGGACAACTTCGGCATCGGTGGTTACGACCGCGTCATGGGCCCGAACGGCCAGGCGCAGTACTGGGCCCCGGACCTGGCCTCGGCGGTGGACGTGCTGTTCGCGCACTACGACCACGCCTACGTCGCCCCGGGGGAGCGCTTCCCGCGCCCGGCTCCCACGTCGGACCCGGTGGACCGGGACGTGCGGACCTATCCGCACACCCACCCGTCCAGCGACTTCACCACGGTCGGGGACATCTTCTCGGCCGAGGCGAACCCGGACCGGAAGAAGCCCTACGACATCCGCACGGTGATGCGGGCGGTCGCGGACCAGGACCACAAGGTGCTCGAGCGCTGGGCGGACATGGCCGACGCCGACACCTCCGTGGTCTTCGACGCGCACCTGGGCGGTCACCCGGTGTGCCTCGTGGGCATCGAGTCCCGCGCGGTGCAGCGCACGGGCCAGTACCCGACCGACGGTCCGGACCAGTGGACCGCGGGCACCCTGTTCCCGCGCTCGTCCAAGAAGACGGCGCGGGCGATCAACGCGGCCAGCGGCAACCGGCCGCTGGTGGTGCTGGCCAACCTGTCCGGCTTCGACGGCTCCCCGGAGTCGATGCGGACCTGGCAGCTGGAGTACGGCGCCGAGATCGGCCGGGCGATCGTGAACTTCGACGGCCCGATCGTGTTCTGCGTGCTCACGCGGTACCACGGCGGTGCCTTCGTGGTCTTCTCGGGCACGCTGAACGAGACCATGGAGGTCGCCGCCGTCGAGGGCGCCTACGCCTCCGTGCTCGGCGGGTCCTCGGCCGCCGCGGTGGTGTTCACCAAGGACGTCAACGCCCGGGTGGCCGCGGATCCGCGGGTCCAGGAGCTGATCGCCGCCGTGGAGGCCGCGGATGACACCGACCGTGCCCGGATGCTCGTCCAGCTGACCGAGCTGCGCGCCGAGGTGCGTTCGGAGAAGCTCAGCGAGGTGGGCTCCGAGTTCGACCGCAAGCACAGCATCGAGCGGGCCCGCGAGGTGGGCTCGGTGGATGTCATCGTGCCGGCCGGCGGACTGCGGCCCTACCTGGTGGATGCCGTCGAGCGCGGGCTGCGCCAGGCCGGCGTCACCCTCGAGGACGCGGAGGAGGCCCAGACCGCCGACGTGCGGTGAGGCCGGTGCGGGCCCGCTCCACCGCGGGCCCGCACCACCCGTGCATCAGGTGCGGGATCCGGCGCCGGGGACGTCCCCGGACGGCGACGGGTCCCGCACCTGAGCTGTCCGGCCCGGCGGTCCGGGTCAGTGGCCGGTGGTCTCGTCGTCGCTGTCCGGCCCGCGGTCGGCCGGCACCAGGACGGTGATGTTGCCGGGGCCGGGCCGGGTGCGGCCCGTCCGGCCGGCGGGGATCTCGGCGCCGACGTCGGCGATCACCGATTCCAGCACCGCGCCGGCCGGCACGGTCGCCTGGCCCAGCAGGACCGACCGGGACACCCTGGCCCCGGCCTCCACGACCACGCCGGGCCCGATGACGCTGTGCTCGACCTCGCCGTGGATCCGGGCGCCGGCGGAGATGAGCGAGGTCGAGACGGTGGCCCTCGTGTCGATCCAGGCCGGGGGCGTGGACTCGGCGTTGGTGATCAACGGCCAGCCGGGCCTGCTCAATTGCAGGCCTCGCTGCTCCAGCAGCTCCATGTGGGCCTTGAAGTAGGCGTCGATGGTCCCGATGTCCCTCCAGTACCCCTCGAGCCGGTACTCGTGGACGCGGCACTCCTGGACGAAGTGCGGCAGGATCGTCTCCCCGTAGTCACCCAGGGAGGTGCCCTCCGGGTCGTCTCGTTCCGCGGTGAGGCGGCGGGTGGCCCGGGCCAGGGCGGCGACGTCGAAGAGGAAGATCTCGGCCGCCACCAGGTTCCCGGCGGGGTCCTCGGGCTTGTAGTCGTAGTCGGTGACCGTGCCGTCGCGGGCCACCTGCACCACGCCGAACCGGGACGGGTCCTCGTCGGTCTCGGTGGTCACGACCGTCAGGTCCGAGCCGCGCTCGCGGTGCTGGTCCAGGGCCGGACCGAGGTCGAACTGGTAGAGGTGGTCGGCGCTGAGCACCACGACGGTCTCCGCGCCGAAGGCCTCCAGCAGGGACAGCTGCTGGAACAGGGCGTGGCCGTTGCCGGCGGAGAACCCCTCCTCGATGCGGCCCTCCGCGGGGGGCAGGATCCGCAGGCCGTGGCGGGTTCCGTCCAGGTCCCAGGGCCTGCCCCCGGCCAGGTGCTGGTTCAGGGTGAAGGGACGGTACTGCTCGGCCACCCACACGTCCCGGAGCCCCGAGTGGGCCAGGTTGGACAGCACCACGTCGATCAGCCGGTACTGCCCGGCGACGGGGACGGCGGGCTTGGACCGCGCATCGGTCAGCGGCGAGAGCCGTGATCCGCGGCCGCCGGCCAGCACCAGGGCCACGGTGCGGCGGGCGGGGTCGTCGGGGAAGGGGTCGGCCATGGCTCCTCCTGTCGCGTCGGCGTCCGGGCTCCCGGCGCCGGGGATGGTCCCCGGGCGCCCTCCGGTGGGCGGCCCGCAGGCTCGCCACCGTGTCAGGCCCCGGCGTTCGTTCCGGCCTTCACGGTAACCCGTGCGCAACCACCCCGTCAGCCGACCCCGCCCCGTCAACCGTCAGGTGTCGTCAGCCGATCCACCCCGTCCACCCGGCCGTCACCGTTGGCAGTGGGGGCACCAGAAGAGCACGCGCTCGGGGGTCCCGGACTCGAGGTCCCCGAACTGCTCGACGACGACCGGTCCGCCACAGCGCAGGCAGCCCTTCCGCTCCCGGCCGTAGACCCAGTAGTTCGGTTGCCGGCGGGTGGGCAGCCCGGCACCGGCAGCAACGGCAGCGCCGGCAGCGCTTGCCGTGCTCGCCGCTCCGGCGCGGCCGCGTGGATCGCCGTCCACGGGAACCCCGCCCGGCGTGAACCGCGCGCCGCCCGCGTCCCGCCGGCCCCCCGCGCGGCGCCCCTCCGGGGCGGGCCGCACCCGGACGCCGTAGGCGGCGTCGCCGTCGGGCAGGACCCCGGTGGTACCGCGCGGCCCGGGGCCGGTGTTGACCCGCATCAGGTCCCGCGCCAGCAGCACCAGTCCGGGCAGGTCCGGCACGGCACCCACCGGCCGGTGGGGGTGGAGCCCGGCCAGCAGCAGGGTCTCGCAGCGGTAGATGTTGCCGATCCCGGAGACCAGGCGCTGGTCCAGCAGGGCCAGCCCGATCGGCCGCTGCGGGTCCGCCTGCAGCCGCGCCACCGACTCACGGAGCAGCCGGGCCGCGTCCGCGGGGTCATCCCACGCCGGATCGAGCAGGTCCGGTCCCAGGAAGGCCAGCCGCTCGGCGACGGAGGCCGTCGGCAGTACCTCCAGCAGTCCGAGCTGGAACCCGACGACCTGGTCCCCGGCCGTCTCCAGGACGCACCGGGCCTGCCAACCGGGGGAGCGCCACCGGGGCCGGACCGGGCCGCCGTCGGGACCGGTGCGCGAGTACACGTCCCAGTGCCCCTCCATCTTCAGGTGGGACAGCACGGCGCGCTCACCGGTCTCGATGACCAGGTACTTGGCCCGCGGCCACACCGCGCCCACGGTGCTGCCGGACAGGTCTGCGGTGGCCAGCTGGGGGACCCGGAAGTCGGTGCGCAGCAGGGACTGCCCGGCCAGCACGGGGCGCAACCGGTTGGCCACCCGGACCAGGGAGTCACCCTCGGGCATGCCGGCCTCCGGGGCGCTCCCGTGAGGTCCTGGCGGGCCTCACGACCGGAACCTCATGCCGGAGGGCGAGGAGTAGAAGCCCGCCTCCAACAGGGCGGCGGCCAGGGCCGTGCCCGGTACCGGCAGGCCGTTGACCTTCTCCAGCGACATCTTCTCCACCCGCGCCGTGCGCAGTGCCCACGCCAGGGCCCGGGCCGTGGGCCCGAGCACGTCCGGGTCCTCGGAGAAGCACAGCAGGGTGCGCCCGCCGCGCTCCACGTACAGCACCAGCTCACCGGAGACGAGCACGACGACGGCTCCGGCCTTGCGTCCCGGACGTTGGCCGGTGGGGCGCACCCCGTCCTGGCCGGCGGGGATCTCCGGCCACGGCAGGGCCGCGCCGTAGGGGTTGGCGGGATCCGTGGCGGCCAGCGCGACGGCGGGAGGACCGGGGTCAGGACGGGGGTTCCGTCCGGGCGGCGTCCAGGAGGTGGCGGCCGAGGGGGCCGGCGGGGACCACGTCACACCGGCCGGGGCGACGTGGGCGGCCGCCGTGGACGGACCCGCCGCGGGGGACTCGGCCACGTCCTGGCGGGCGAAGCCGCGCAACCGGTCCACGGTGGCCCCGGTGGAGAACTGGGCGGCGCCGAGGTGCTCGATGTAGTACCCGCGGCGGACCTGGCCGGCCTCCTCCATCCGGGTGAGGAGCCGGTACTGGGTGGCGAAGCCCCCGGGCACCTCCTCGGCCATGACCGAGCCCCGCGTGATGACGCCGTAGCGGTCCAGCAGGTACTCGGCGGCCGAGTGGGCCCTCAGGGTGGGGTCGGTGGCCGGGGCCGGCAGCAGCGACCACCGTCCCGCGGCCCGCGCGGCTCCCGTGGGCCCGAGCTCGGTGGGAAGTCCCGTCCCGGCGGGCCCGTGGAAGGTCCCGTCGTCACCGGCCAGGGCCGCGTCGAGGGAACCGGTGACCTCCTCGAGGCGCCGCAGCCGCGAGAGGCGGGCGCCGCGTCCGGGACGGGCGGGCCGGGCGCGGGGGGTGCGCGCCCGGGACTTGTGGGCGGTCCGTCCCTGGCCGAGCAGCCCGCGGACCGGGGCCAGGGTGTCGTTGCCGACGCGCCCGGCCCAGACCAGGTCCCAGAGGGCGGCGAGGACGTCCGCGTTCGTCGGACGGTCGTCGTCACCGCTCCAGCCCTCGCGCACGCGGCCGGCGAGCGGGCCGAAGAACCAGGCCCCGCCGCCGTCGAGCACCTCCTGCAGCGACCGGTGCACCGGGTTCGGCTCGAAGTCCTCGGCGCGGGCCAGGCTCAGGTCCACCGAGTCGACGTGGTGGAACGCGATCCAGCCGTCGTTGCCGGCCGCCGCGGCGGTGCCGGACCAGAGGAACTCCCCGGTGGCCAGCAGCTCATCGAGCTGGGACGGGGCGTAGTCGCGCACGCGGGCCGGCAGCACGTGCGACTCCCACGCACTGGCCGGGACCGGCACGCCGGAGAGCTGGTCGAGGACGGTGGCCACGCCGTCCCCGCCGCGCAGGGTGGCCGGGGAGCCGCCGCCGGGGGCGGGATCCAGGTGCTGCCAGTCGGCGAGGAAGCGGGCGTAGGCGGGCTGTTCCACCGGTTCGACCTCGGCCCGCAGGGCGGCCAGCGAGCGGCGCCGGATGCGGCGCAGCACCTCGACCTCGCACCACTCGGTGTCCAGCGGCCCTGGCTGGCCCGTCCCGCCGGGACGGTAGCGTCCCTCGCTGACGCGGCGCTCGGCCGCGAGCCGCTGCAGGACCTGGAGCACGACGGCGGCACCGAGCCCCAGCGCGGCGCCGGCCTCGGTGGCGGTGAAGGGGCCGTGGGTGCGGGCATAGCGGGAGACCAGGTCGCCGAGGGGGTCGGTGACCGGTTCGATGAACGCCAGCGGGACGCCCATGGGCAGGGCGACGCCGAGGGCGTCGCGCAGGCGGGCGGCGTCCTCGATGGCGGCGTAGTGTTCCCGCCCGCCCAGCCGGATCCGCAGGGCCCGGTTCGCCGCGACCAGCTCGTCGAGCAGGGTGGCGGCCTGGTGTTCCGTCGCGGCACCGGCACCCGGTTCGGAGTCCTCGGTCTCCGGTGACTGCATGCGGGCGGCGGCCTCGGCGGCGGTCAGCGGGCCCAGCAGTCGCAACAGGTCCGCCAGTCCCTCGGTTCCCCTGACCCGCCGGGTGGGGGAGAGCCGCTGCAGGTCGGCCTCGACCGTGGCGATGACGCCCGGGTCCAGCAGGTCCGCCAGCTCGGCCCGGCCCAGCAGCTCATTGAGCAGCCCGGGATCCAGCGAGAGGGCGGCGGCGCGGCGCTCGGCCAGCGGGGAGTCGCCCTCGTAGATGAACTGGGCCACGTAGCCGAACAGCAGGGACTGGGCGAACGGGGAGGGGGATTGCGTGGTGGTCTCCACCAGGCGCAGGGACTTGTCCTCGATCCGGCCGGCCAGCCGCTTCAGGGCCGGCAGGTCGTAGACGTCCTGGAGGCACTCCCGGACGGTCTCCAGGATGATGGGGAACTGCGGGTACTTCCGGGCGACCTCCAGCAGCTGGGCCGCCCGCTGGCGCTGTTGCCACAACGGTGAACGCTTGCGCGGGTCTCGCCGCGGCAGCAGCAGGGCACGGGCGGCGTTCTCCCGGAACCGGGCGGCGAACAGCGCCGATCCGCCCACCTCCGCGGTGACGATCTCCTCCAGTTCCTCGGCCGTGAACAGGAACAGCTCGGCTCCGGGCGGCTCGTCCTCCATCATCGGCACGCGCAGCACGATCCCGTCGTCCGCGGCCATGGCCGAGCCGTCCATCCCGTACCGGGCGTGCAGCCGGGCCCCCACGGCCAGCGCCCATGGGGCGTGCACCGGCATCCCGTAGGGGGAGTGCAGCACCACGCGCCAGTCGCCCAGCTCGTCGTGGAAGCGCTCGACGACGAGGGTCTTCTCGGTGGGCAGCACCCCGGTCGCCTCGCGCTGCTCCGTCAGGTAGGCAGTGAGGTTGTCCCGGGCCCACTCGTCCAGGCCCGCGGCCTGCAACCGGTCCGCGGCCCGGGTCCCGGCGCCGGCGCCCCCGTCCTCGGCGGAGGGTTCCGACGACGGCGCGGCCGCGGACTGCGCCGTCTCCACCTCGCGGCGGAAGGCCCCGACCGCCTCGCCCAGTTCGGCGGGGCGGCCCTCGGCGTCTCCGCGCCAGAACGGCAGCCGCCCGGGCTGGCCGAACGCCGGGATGACGAGCACCCGGTCGTGGGTGATGTCCTGGATCTGCCAGCTGGTGGCGCCCAGGACGATGACGTCCCCGACCCGGGACTCGTAGACCATCTCCTCGTCCAGTTCGCCGACGCGGCGGCCGCCGGTGCGGGCGGTGCCGGCCGCCGTCGGGCCGTCCGCACCACCGCCCGCCGGGTCATCGGAGCCGGCCAGGAAGACGCCGAACAGCCCGCGGTCCGGGATCGTGCCGCCGGAGGTGACCGCCAGCCACTGGGAGCCGTTGCGACCGGTCAGGGTACCGGCCTCGCGGTCCCAGACCACGCGGGGGCGCAGCTCGGCGAACTCGTCCGAGGGGTAGCGGCCCGAGAGCAGGTCCAGGACGGACTCGTAGGCCGAGTGCGGCAGGGTCGCGAAGGGGGCGGTGCGGCGCAGGCGGTCGAACCAGGCCTCGGCGTCGAGTTCGTCCAGGGCGCAGGCCGCCACGGTCTGCTGGGCCAGGATGTCCAGCGGGTTGGCCGGCACCGTGAGGGACTCGATCCTCCCGGCCAGCATCCGCTCCACCACGACGGTGGTGTCCACCAGGTCGCCACGGTGCTTGGGGAAGAACCAGCCGGAGGAGGTCTCCCCGACCTGGTGCCCGGCCCGGCCCACGCGCTGCAGGCCCGAGGCCACCGACGGCGGCGACTCGACCTGGATGACGAGGTCCACGGCGCCCATGTCGATGCCGAGCTCCAGCGAGCTGGTGGCCACCACGCAGCGCAGCTGGCCGGTCTTCAGCGCGTCCTCGATGAGGGCGCGCTGTTCCTTGGAGACCGAACCGTGGTGGGCCCGGGCGAACTCGGTGCCGGTGCCCTCGGTGGCCGTCCCGGCAGACTGGCCGGACCCGCCCATCAACTGGGCGGGAGCATGTCCCGGGGCCGGCCGGTCTCCCCGGGCGCCGGGCACCGCCCCGGCCAGGACCTCACCGAGGCGTGCCGGTTCCTCCCGCCCACCGCCGTGCCCGCCGTCAGCCGCGTCCGATCCGGCCTCCGCGTCCAGGGACGCGGCGAGCCGGCGCTCCTCCCAGATCTCGTTGAGCCGTCCGGTGAGCCGCTCGGCCAGCCGCCGGGAGTTCGCGAAGACGATGGTCGACCGGTTGCGTGCGACCAGGTCCACGATCCGTTCCTCCACGTGCGGCCAGATCGAGGCCTGGGCCTCCAGGCCGGAACCGGGTCCGAGGTCGTGGGCGCCGGCCGCCGAGGGCAGCTCGGTCATGTCCGGCACCGGGACGGTGACGTGCACGTCCCAGGACTTGGCCGACCCCGGGGCCACCACCCGCACCGGCTGGATGCCGCCGAGGAACCGGGCGACCTCCTCCTTCGGCTCCACGGTGGCGGACAGCCCGATCCGCTGGGCCGGGGCGGGGAGCAGGGCGTCGAGGCGCTCGAGGGACACGGCCAGGTGCGCGCCGCGCTTGGTCCCGGCCACCGCGTGGACCTCGTCCACGATGACGGTCTCCACCCCGGCCAGCGTGGACCGGGCCTGCGAGGTCAGCATCAGGTAGAGCGACTCCGGGGTGGTGATGAGGATGTCCGGGGGACTGCTGACCAGCTGACGGCGCTCGCGGGCCGGGGTATCACCGGAGCGTACGCCGACACTGACGTCACGGGGTTCCTCGCCCAGCCGCCGGGCGGTCTGGGTGATCCCGATCAGCGGCGCCCGCAGGTTCCGCTCCACGTCCACGCCGAGGGCCTTGAGCGGGGAGACGTACAGCACCCGGGTGAGGTTCTTCGGCCGCTTCCCCGGGGCCGGGACGGGCAGGTCACCCGGCAGGGGGTCCTGTGCCGGCCTGGACGGCGGCGAGGTGTCCCCGGCAGGCCGCAGGAACCCGTCGAGGGCCCAGAGGAAGGCCGAGAGGGTCTTGCCGGAACCGGTCGGGGCGACCACGAGGGCGTGCTGGCCGCTGGAGATCGCGTCCCAGGCGCCGATCTGGGCGTCCGTGGGCGCCGCGAAGGCTCCCGCGAACCACTCGCGGGTGGCGGGCGTGAAGCGGTCCAGGACCGCCTGCGCATCCGGGAGAACTGTCATCGGCATCAGCGTACGCCCCGGCGCGGACACCGGAACGGGGGCCGGGACGGCCGCTGGACGCTCAGACGTGGTGGTAGGGCCGGCCCCCGGCGATCTCCTGGGCCCGGTAGAGCTGCTCGGCGAGGATGAGCCGGACCAGCTGGTGCGGGAAGACCAGCTTCGACAGCGACCACACCGTGTCCGCCCGCTCGTGCACCGAGGCGTCCACGCCGTAGGCGCCGCCGATCACCAGCGTGACCTGCTGGCCGAGGTCGAACCGCCCCTGGAGGTGACGGGCCAGACCGGGGGAGTCGAAACCCGTGCCCCGCTCGTCGAGCAGGATCAGGTGGTCCCGGCCGTCGACCTTCGCCAGGATCCGCGCGGACTCCTCGGCACGCGCGGCGTCGCCCTCGCGGGACGAGTGCGGAAGCAGCTGCCAGGAGAGGTCGAAGGGCTTCTTCAGGCGCTTGGAGTAGCGGTCGATGCCCTCGGACACCCAGGACTCGTGCTTCTTGCCAACGGCCAGGATCCTCACGCTCATGGGTCCATCCTGACATCTCCTCGTGCGGCGCGCCCGTGACGGAACCGTGCCCTGACCGGGGCGATTCCTCCGGTTAATGTGGAGG
Source organism: uncultured Citricoccus sp. (assembly GCF_937871995.1). Taxonomy (NCBI): domain Bacteria; kingdom Bacillati; phylum Actinomycetota; class Actinomycetes; order Micrococcales; family Micrococcaceae; genus Citricoccus; species uncultured Citricoccus sp. The sequence goes on from NZ_CALMQR010000031.1 coordinate 83,050, forward strand.
CATCGCCGGATGGGCCGGCCAGGTCCGCGAAAGGCTCCAGCATGGACGTTCCCGCCGACGCCCCCGGGCCGCCCGCCGGCTCGCCGGGATCCTCGACGCCGGCGGACCCCGGGTCCCCCTCCCGTCGCCGGCGCTCCCCGCGGCGCTGGACTCCCAGCTGGACCCCCGCCGGGGTCCTCGCGGTGGTGATCGCCCTGGCGGTGGTCATCGCGGTGGCCGTGCCGGCCCTGCTCGCGCAGGCCGGGCCGCCGTCGTCCCGGGTCCTGCCCCGGGGCGCCGAGGCGCTGCTGGGGCTCGAGTACGCGGTCCTGCCCGGCAACGCGGGCACCCTGGACCTCTTCGTGCCCGCGCGGGGCAGGGGGCCGTACCCCGTGGTGTTGTGGAGTCAGGGATCGGGCTGGACTTCGGACCACGGCAACCTGGGCGGCGAACCGGTGGCGGAACAGCTGGTGCGGCGCGGTTACGCGGTGGCGCTGTTCTCGGTGCGCAGCTCCGAGCAGGCGGTCTTCCCGGCCCAGGTGCACGACGCCAAGGCGGCCGTGCGCTTCATCCGCGCCCATGCCGAGGAGTTCGGACTGGACCCGGACCGGGTCGTGGCCGCGGGCAACTCCTCCGGTGGCTGGATCGCCACCATGCTCGGCGTGACGTCGGGCGAGCCGGCGCTGGAGGGGGAACTGGGAGTGACGGGGGTGTCCTCGCGGGTGCACGCGGTGGTGAACTTCTTCGCCCCCACCGATTTCCTCTCCATCACCTCGCAGATGCTGCCCGGGGCCTGCGACCGGTTCAACGAGACCTACGGGGTCACCCGCTGCCACGATGACCTGCAGGCCTTCGAGTCCCGGCTCATCGGGGCCTCGACGCTCCGACACCCGGACCTGGCCATCGCCGCGAGCCCCCTGGCGTACATCGACGCAGGGGACCCTCCCACCCTCATCGCGCACGGGACCGACGACTGGGTGGTGCCGTACCGGCAGAGCTCACTGCTGTTCGCGGCACTCGACGCCGCCGGGGTGCCCACCGCCTACTACGAGGTGGCCGACGTCGGCCACGACTTCCGCTTCGCCGCGTCCGGTTCCGTGCTGGACACCGAGGTGGAGTCCGCCCACCTGGACCCGGCCCCGCCGCCGGGCCAGCAGCTGACCTGGGATGTCATCACCGACTTCCTGGACCGGCAGCTGGACCGGCGGCGGGACCCTGCGTCCTGAGGACTCAACGGCTGCTCCGCCGGTGTCTCAGCAGGACGGCACCAGGTCGAAGACGCCGTCCGCGGACCGGTGCAGGCTGGTCACCGTGGCGTCACCCTGGCCCAGGTAGTCCTGGGACCCGACCGCGTAGTACGGGTTGTAGGGGTTGACGCCGTAGGAGGTCGCGCGGCCGGCAGACCGGTGGTCCGCATTGGCCGCGGTGACACACTGCTCCGGACCGGCGGTGGGCTCCGGCTCCTGCGTGGGGTCCGGCTCCTGCGTGGGGTCCGGTTCCAGCGTGGGCGTCGGTTCCCCGGTCGGCGGCGGCCCGGTCCGGCGGTTGTTCTCGAAGAAGAACTCCGTCACGTACGCTGGGTAGTCGATGCTCTGGGTGGAGATGTAGGAACCGCCTGGACCGCCGCCCGCGGGCCAGTTGTGTCCCAGTCCGGTGTTCTGGACCAGGGATACCCGCGGGCCGTCCGCGTCCGAGTAGAGGGTTCCCGCCCCGGCGGTGTTGGCCCCGTCCAGGCCGGCCAGCGAGAACGACGAGGTCGATGTCGCGCCGTACAGCCCCGCCATGATCTCGGCGTTGAGCGGGTTGTACCCGGGTGCCACCACGGAGTCGTTGCTGCCGTAGACGACCGAGGTCAGCTGGGTGCCGAAGGAGGAGGCCGCGGTGTCCGCGAAGGCCCGGCACGTGGAGGTGCCCTGGGCCTTGGAGGTGGCCACCGAGGAGATCTGCCCCGAGGTGGTGCCGACGGTCGGGCCGGCGTTGATCCCGATGCCCGCGAAGACGTCCGGGGCCAGGCAGCCCATGACCATGCTCTGACCGCCGCCCGAGCTCAGGCCGGTCAGGTAGACCTGGTCCGCGTCCACTCCCAGCGCGGTCCGGGAGGTCAGGGCGGAGGCCAGCCCCAGCAGGTTGTCATCGTGCCGGGCGGGGGAGGTGCGTGAGTGGTGGGCGTCGTAGTAGTCCCAGCAGCCGAGCAGGACCCCGCCGTTCGGTGCCGCCGGGACGGCCACCACCATGCCGTACTCGTCGGCCGTGGCCGCCCAGTTCCCGCCGTTCCTCAGGTCCGCGGCCTTCTGCACGCAGCCGTGCAGGGTGACCATCAGGGCCCTGCCGTCCGGGTGGGCCGGGGCGGTCTCGGGCACATAGAGGTTCACGCTCATCCCGGCGATGGACTCGGTGGTCCATGTCCCCGTCGGATTCGTGCCGTCGTCACCGCTCCCGTCGCCCGCGGTGTCCGTGCAACCCGGCAGCGTCTCGAAGCCCGGTGGACAGATGATCGCCTGTGCCATGGACGAGGTCCCCACCAGGGTCAGGGTGGCTGCCAGGGCCGAGAGCAGGACCGTGGCCAGCAGCACGGGGACCAGTCGCCGACGGGTCCGCCGTGGTCCGGTGGGGCCCGGGACCGACGGGCCGCGGTGATCGGGGCCCGGTCGGTCGAACGCGTCGTCCCGGTCAGGGTGAGCGGGTGGGGTCATGATTCCTCCTCCCTCACGCCGGCCGGGCATCCTCTCCCGGGCACTGCGGCTGTGAGCTGGATCACAGCACGGTACACCTGATAGGTGATTCAGGTAACAGCTGGAATGCCGTCCAGCCGCGAAAGGTCCCGGTCAGCGGCCCGCGGTCGCCTGGGCGAGCGCGTCCTCCGCGGCCACCCAGGCGAGCATCGCGCACTTGACCCGGGCCACGTAGCGGGAGACCCCGCCCAGGGCCACGGCATCGCCGAACAGCTCCTCAGAGGGCTGGATCTTCCCCCGGGACTGCATGGCCGTGCGGAACGCGTCGATCCGTTCGGTCAGTTCCGCGGTGGACAGGCCCTCCGCGAGCTCGGACAGCAGCGAGGCCGAGGCCTGGGAGATCGCGCACCCGTGGCCCTGCCAGCGGAGGTGGGCGACGGTGTCCCCCTCGCCGAGGTGCACCTGCAGCGTGATCTCGTCCCCGCAGGTGGGGTTGAGCTGGTGTGACTGCCCATCGGCGGACTCCATCAACCCGGTGCCCGAGGGGGTCTTTGCGTGGTCCAGGATGAGTTCCTGGTACAGGCCCTGCAGGTCGGCGGCGCTCATGCGCGCACCCCGAAGAACTCGCCGACGCCGGCCACGCCCTCGAGGAACCGGGTGACCTCGTCCTCGGTCGTGTACAGGTACGTGCTGGCCCGTGTCGAGGCGGTCACCCCGAAGCGGCGGTGCAGCGGCTGGGCGCAGTGATGGCCCACGCGCACCGCGATCCCGCGATCGTCCAGGAACTGGCCGACGTCGTGGGCGTGCACCCCGGTGACGTCGAAGCTCGCCAGGCCGACCCGCTCACCCTCGATGTCCCCGCCAAGCACCCGGATCCCCGGGATCTCCCGGAGGCCGCCGAGCAGCCGCCGGCCGAGCTCGGCCTCGTGGGCGGCGATCCGGTCCATGCCGATCTGCTGCAGGTAGTCCACCGCGGTTGCCCACGCGATCGCCTGGGACACCTTCTGGGTGCCGGCCTCGAAGCGTTGCGGCGGGGGCAGGTACTCGGCGGCCTCCATGGTGACGGTGGTGATCATCGACCCGCCGGTGAGGAACGGCGGCATGGCCGCGAGCAGTTCCCGGCGGCCGTAGAGGGCGCCGATCCCGGTGGGCGCGAGCATCTTGTGGCCGGAGAAGGCGGCGAAGTCCACGTCGAGCGCGGGGAAGTCCACCGGCAGGTGGGGGACGGACTGGCACGCGTCGAGCACCACGAGGGCGCCGACCTCGCGAGCGCGGGCCACCAGCTCCTGGACCGGGTTCACCACGCCCAGCACGTTCGAGACGTGGGTGAACGCCACCAGCCGGGTGCGGTCGGTGATGACGGTGCCGGCCGCCTCCAGGTCCAGGGCGCCGTCGTCGGTCACGGGGATGTACCTCAGCGTGGCACCGGTCCGGGCGGCCAG
>NZ_CALMQR010000032.1:0-84409 GCF_937871995.1 uncultured Citricoccus sp.
GGCGACGGTGGCGCCGGCCGCCAGGACCCGGGCCGGGGGATCCGGGGATCCCAGCGGTCCCGGGAAAGGGATCAGCTACGCGGTGTGGCGGCAGCCGCCACGGCCTGGGCCACGCGCTCGGAGACCTCGGGGTCGAAGACCGAGGGGATGATGAAGCCGGGGTTGAGCTCCTCGTCGGAGATGCAGGAGGCGATGGCCTCGGCGGCCACGACCAGCATCTCGTCGGTGATATCGGAGGCTCCGGCGTCCAGCAGCCCGCGGAAGAACCCGGGGAAGGCCAGCACGTTGTTGATCTGGTTCGGGAAGTCCGACCGGCCGGTGGCCACCACGGCGGCGTGCTTGGAGGCCGCGGCGGGGTCGACCTCGGGGTCCGGGTTGGACATGGCGAAGACCATGGCCCCGTCGTTCATGGCGGCGATGTCCGCCTCGTCCAGCAGGTTCGGGGCGGAGACGCCGATGAACACGTCGGCCCCGACCACGGCCTCCTTGAGCGTGCCCGAGAAGGAGCCGGCGTTGGTGTTGTCGGCCAGCCACTGGCGGTTGGAGTCCGTGTGCGTGGAGCCGCGCTCGATCACCCCGGCCCGGCCGGCGGCCACGATGTGGCGGGCGCCCGAGGCCATCAGCAGGCGGATGATCGCGGTGCCGGCGGCGCCGACGCCGGAGACGACGATGCGCACGTCCTCGATCTTCTTGCCGGTCAGCTTCAGGGCGTTGGTCAGCGCGGCCTGTACCACGATGGCGGTGCCGTGCTGGTCGTCGTGGAACACCGGGATGTCCAGTTCCTCGCGCAGGCGGGCCTCGATCTCGAAGCAGCGCGGGGCGGAGATGTCCTCGAGGTTGATGCCGCCGTAGGCCGGGGCGATGGCCTTGACGATGGAGATGATCTCCTCGGTGTCCTTGGTGTCCAGGGCCACCGGCCAGGCGTCGACGCCGGCGAACTGCTTGAACAGGGCGGCCTTGCCCTCCATCACGGGCATCGCGGCCTCGGGGCCGATGTCCCCCAGGCCCAGCACCGCGGTGCCGTCGGTGACCACGGCGACCGTGTTCTTCTTGACGGTGTACTGACGGGCCAGGTCCTTGTCCTTCGCGATGGCCTGGCAGACCCGGGCCACGCCCGGGGTGTAGGCCCGGGAGAGGTCGTCGCGGGTGCGCAGCGGCACCCGCAGGGTGGTCTCGATCTTCCCGCCCTCGTGCAGCTGGAACGTCTGGTCCGAGAGTTCCAGGACCTCGGTCCCGTCCAGGGCGTCCAGGGCCTGGCGCACGCGCTCGGCGTGACCGGCGTCGATGGTGTTGCAGCTGACGGCGACGATCATGTACTCGTGGTGGGACTCCACCACGTCCAGGCCGGTGATGGCAGCACCGGAGGCGGCCACCTCTGCGGTCAGGTCGGAGGTCGCGGTGAAGGACGCGGGGGCCTTGACCTGCAGGGTGATGGAATAACCGGGGCTGGGTGCTGCCATGAGAGCTCCTTCGTAGGAGAGGGCCGAATGGTCGTCTGCTCCATGGCCGACGGACCAGTCCTGATCGAGGCCGAGTCTATCGGCGGGCAGACCTACTGCTCAGTCGTGTGTCGTCACGCTGTCGCGCCCTAGAAACCCCTGAGGATGACGTTCCAGTAATCCTTCGGGAGGAACTCGAGGTCGAGGAACCACAGGACGCGGCTCGGGCCCAGCAGCGGGACACCGGGGATGCTGGGCGCCAGCTCGTTGTCCCGGTCGTACTCGGCGAAGACCGCCCGCCCCCGCTGCACGGTCACGGGTGTCACGGTGTAGCCGTCGTACCGGGCGGTGGGTTCGCGGCCCTCCCGGGTGGCCAGCAGGTTCGCGGCGAGGACCTTGGTCTGGTGGCGCAGCCCGCCCCCGGATGAGGTGGTCTGCAGGGCCGCCGCGTCCCCGCAGGCCCACACGGTGGGCACCCGCCGGTGGCGCAGGGTGTGCGGATCCACGTCCGCGTAGCCGGCCGCGGACGTTCCCGGTCCCGCCGTGGACTCCACGCCCGCCACCGCCTCCCCGCCCGCAGCGGTGCCCAGTCCGGCCTCGGCGATCCAGGCCGGTGCCGCGTGGACCGGGGAGTGGTGCAGCAGGTCGTAGGGCAGGTCACGGGGCGTCCCGTCGACCGTGGCGTGCAGCCGGCGGGCGCCGGCGTCGATGGAGCGCACGTGCGCGTCCGTCAGGACCGTGATCCCGTAGCGATCCACCCATGGCTGCAGGACCCGGTCCACGTCCGGCTGGCCGAACAGGGTGCCGGTGGGCGTCAGCAGGGTCACCTCGATGTCCTGCAGCACGCCCTGGCGCTGCCAGTAGTCACAGGCGAGGTAGAGGATCTTCTGCCCGATCTGCGGGGTGGGGGCCGGGCCGTCCGGGATGGTGAACAGCGCCCGTCCGCGGCGCAGTGCGCGGATCAGCTCCCAGGTCTTGGGGGCCAGCTCCACGGTGTAGTTCGTGGAGGCGTGCGGGCCGGCCACTGCCTCGGCGCTGCCGGGCACGTGATCCCAGTCCGGGGCCGAGCCCGCGCAGATCACGACGTCCCGGTAGCCGAGGCGCTCGCCCGAGGACAGGGTGGCGGTCCGTGCCACCGGGTCCAGGGCCCGGACGCTGTCCTGCACCCATCGCACACCGCGGGGCATCACGCGGTGCTGGGGACGGGACATCTGGCGCGTGGTCCTCAGCCCGGCGCCCACGTAGGACAGCATCGGCCGGTAGTGGTGCGTGGACTTGGGTTCCACGACGGCGATGTCCGCGATGCCCTTGCGGTGCAGCCGGGCGGCCAGGGAGATCCCGGCGTTGCCACCGCCGATCACGAGGACGTCGGCGGTTCGCTCTGGGGGTGCAAGGGGCATCGTGACTCCGTGGGAGGTGGAGGGGCTCTACGGCCCCGGAGGGGGCCGCCCGACCATTCGACCACGGGCCGCGACGACCCCACCACCATGGGTGGCCCCCATGCTCTCTCAGCCGGTCGGGCCCACGGTCCCGGACATCGCCCGGTGGGTCCCCGAGCGGTGGAGCCAGGACCGGTGGACCTGGTGGATGCCCTCGAGCAGGACGCAGGCCACCGCGCCGGTCGCCACGGCGGTCACGGTGAGGTCCGTGGGCGGGTACTCGAACTGGTGGAACTCCTGAGAGGCCGGGACCGTGAGGACCAGGAACAGCAGCACGTACATGGAACCGACCAGCACCAGCTTCCACCGGGTCATCGGCCGGGAGATGAGGTTGAGCACCCACAGGCCCATCAGGGTCAGCGTGATGACCGAGGCGGTCTGGACCTGCCGGACCGAGACCTCCTCCGTGAACCAGCGGGCATAACCGTTCACGGCCAGCAGGCCCACGAGGATGACCACCCCGGAGGGGATGGCGAAGCGCAGGGCGCGGCCGAGGAACCCCGGGACGTAACGGCGCTGGTTGGGGGCCAGGGCCAGGAAGAACGTGGGCAGCCCGATCATCAGGAAGTCCACGGTGGAGGCCTGCCGCGGCAGCAGCGGGTACTGCCAGGCCAGCAGCGAGAACACCACGCCGAACAGCACGGCGTAGGCGGTCTTGGTCAGGTACAGGTGGGCCAGTTGCTCGATGTTGGCGATCACCTGACGCCCCTCGGCCAGCACGGCCGGCAACCGGGAGAAACGGCTGTCCAGCAGCACCAGGCGGGACACGGCCTTGGTGGCCGGGGCGCCGTTGCCCATGGCGATGCCCAGGTCCGCGGACTTCAGGGCCAGGGCGTCATTGATGCCGTCCCCGGTCATCGCCACCACGTGCCCGGCGTCCTGCAGGGCCTTGACCATGCCCTTCTTCTGGTCGGGGGTGACCCGGCCGAACACGGAGTGGGTGTCCAGGACCTCCCGTCGTCGATCGTCGTCCTCGGGCAGGTGCCGGGCGTCGTAACCGTCCCCGTGCAGCGTCATCCCGACCTCGCGCGCGACCGCGGCCACGGTGCGCGGGTTGTCCCCCGAGATGATCTTCAGCTCCACGCCCTGGGCGCGGAAGTACTCGAGGGTCTCGTGGGCGTCGTCGCGGACCTTCTCCCGGAAGGTCAGCAACGCCACCGGGACCAGCCCACGGGGCAGTCGCTCACCGGTCCGGCGGCCGTTGCCGGTCCCGGTGGCGGGCCCGGTGTCGGTGGCGGGCCCGGGGCCCGGTCCCGACGTCGGCCCCCCGGTCCCGAACCACGCACCGGGCGCCACCGGAGTGTCCGACCGGCAGAGCAGCATGGTGCGCAGCCCCCGGTCCGTCGTCTCCTGGCAGAGGGCCTCGATCCGGTGGGTGTCCGTTCCCTCGGAGCAGTTCCCGTCGAGCAGTGCCTCCGGGGCGCCCAGGACCCACGCCCCGTGCGGGGCGGAACCGGGTCTCGGGGGGCGGGCGCCGCCCCCGGGACCGAAGGCGACGGCGGACCAGCGCCGGGCGGAGGAGAAGGGCACCTGCGCCGAGGGCGCCTCCTCGGGGACGTGCGGGAAGGCCTCGCGCAGGGCCAGGGCCGTGGGGTTGGCATTCACGTCGGCGCCGAACCAGGCCAGGACGCGGGCGCCGTCGTCGTGCACCTGGCGGGAGGCGGAGAGGTCGGTGACCCCGTCGAAGACGACGCGCCCCTCGGTGAGCGTGCCGGTCTTGTCCAGGCAGACGGTGTCCACCCGGGCCAGGATCTCCACCGCCGGCTGTTCCTGGATCAGGACCTGGTCCTGGGCCAGCTTCAGCGCGGCCACCGCGAAGGAGATCGTGGTCATCAGGGCCAGCCCCTGGGGGATCATCGAGGTGATCGCGGCGACGGAGGCCACGACCGCGGGCTCGATCGCGTTGTTCTGCACCGCGTACGTCCAGCCGCCGATCGCCTGGACCTGGCCGTTGAGGATGATCGCCACGATCGGCACCAGGGCGATGGTGAGCCACGTGGCGACCGTGTCCAGGGCCCCACGCAGCTCCGAGGGGATCTTGGAGAACGTGCGGGCCTCGATCGCGAGCTGCGAGGCGTGCGAGTCCGCGCCGACGGCCGAGACGCGGAACACCCCGTGCCCGGAGAGCACGGCCGAACCGGAGAGCACCACGTCCCCGGGCAGCTTGCCCACCGGATCGGACTCCCCGGTCAGCATGGACTCGTCGATGTCCAGGCCGTCCGCCCTCAGCATCACCCCGTCCGCCGGGACCTGGTCCCCGCGCCGCAGCACCACGGCGTCGTCCAGGACGATGTCCTCCAGTCGCACCTCCTGCCGCTCGCCGGAGCGCATGACGTGGGCGGCGTCCTGGTGCAGCAGGGCGATCTGGTCCAGCTTGCGCTTGGCCGAGTACTCCTGGACCACGCCGATGATCACGTTGGCCACGGCCGCGAGGCAGAACACCAGGTCGAACCAGCGGCCCAGCACGATGATCGCCACCGCGCAGGCGCCGATGGCCAGGTTGAACATCGTCAGGACGTGGACGCGCAGGATCTTCCAGATCGAGCGGGAGGTGTCCCGGGGCTGGCGGTTGGTCAGCCCCTTGCCGATCCGCTCCGCGACGGCGGACTCGTCCAGGCCGCGGGCGGCGAGGGCCTCGTCGTCCGGGCGGGCGATCGCCCCCAGTCCGCGCCGGCGCAGGTGGTGACGACGGCGCACGTCGGGGTGCTCCGCTCCACCGGCCACCGCGGCGGCAGGGGAGCCGACCCGAGGAGTCCGTGAGCCGGCGGGGGTGGCGGCGTGGGGGTCCGCGGGTGAGCCTGCGCCGGGGAGGTCCTGGATGGTGTCCTCCTCCGTGGCGGGTCCGCCGGTACCGGTGCTGGCCGGGTTGCTCACGCTGATTGTCTCCCTGGGTCGGGCGGCAGGCAATGGCCAGCCGGACGGGAGCCGACCTGCAGCGATGCCCTCCAATGTAGTGGCCGCGTGTCCCGCACGGGGTCAACCTGCGGGGTGAATCCGGGCCCGCTCCGGGTCATCCCGGAGACGGAGGCCGGACCGTCGGTGCCCCGTGGTGGCCCGGGCTGCCGTACAGTCGGCGTCATGAAGGCACCGGACCCCGCGGCCATCCTGCCGGGCCGGTTGCTGTCCAGGATGCGCTCGGACCTGGTCCACACCTTCTCCGGTGAACGTGACGCGGGAGTCCCGCAGTGGCAACTGGACCTCGAACAGGGTGATGACGCCGGGTACTTCGCCCACGACTCGGCAACCTGGGCGGTCCACGGGTCGATGTCCACCGTGGCGGCAGGCATCCGCGCCCTGCTGGTCCAGGCGCTGCACCCCGGTGCGCTCGCCGGGGTGGCCGAGCACTCGGACTACCGGGCCGACCCGCTGCAACGGCTCGCGGGGACCATCCGCTGGATCTTCTCCGTCACCTACGGTTCCACCGGCGCGGCCCGTCAGGCCTGCGCCGAGGTCCGCCGGCTGCACGTGCCGGTGCGGGGGCGGTATGAGGACGGGGCGGGGGAGGAACGGCGGTACTCCGCCAACGCCCCGCACCTGGCCGAATGGGTGCACCTGGCCTTCACGGACGCCTTCCTGGCCGCGCACGAGGACTTCATCGGCCCCGTGCCGACCGCCGGCGGGGCGGATGACTACGTCCGTGAGTGGTCCGTCGCCGGATCACTCATGGGCGTGCAGGACCCGCCGACCACCCGCCAGCAGCTCAAGGACCGGCTGCAGGCCTTCGACGACGCCGGCGAGCTGGCCGGCGGGGACCGGGTCACCGAGGTCCTCGGGGTCCTGCGGAACCCGCCGCTGCCCGGCCAGCTCGGCTGGGGCTACCGGGCGCTCTTCACCGCGGTCGTGGACACCCTGCCGGCCCGCTACCGGGACCTGCTCGGCCTGCGCGCCACACCGGTGTCGCGGCTGACCCGTGCCGGCGGCCGCGCCACCCTGGCCGTGGTGGGCGCGGCCCTGTCCGGGCCGGGCCCCTCGGAACAGGCGGCCCGGCGCCGGCTCATCCGGCTGGGTGTGCTTCCGGACGCGGACACCGGACGGTAGCGGACGAGCCGCGAGGCCCCGCCGTTGCCCGGGCAACCAGCCGTGCCCGGCGTCTCAGCACGACGTCCTGTCCGATCTCGTGCACGGCGGAGCGGGCACGACCGGGCCCCGTGACGGCTGCCTGGGCGGCGGTGCTCATGACCTCCCCGCCGACCGCTCGGTGGCGGGGGCCGGGTCCAGGGCGATGATGACCGACTTGGTCCGGGTGTACTCCGCCAGTTGCTCGGGCCCGTTCTCCCGGCCCCAGCCAGAGGCCTTGACGCCCCCGAACGGCATGGACGGGTCCAGCAGGCCCCAGGCGTTGACCCAGACGATCCCGGCCTCCAGCGCATCCGCCACCCGGTGGGCGCGCGAGATGTCCCCGGTCTGGATCCCGGCCGCGAGGCCGAAGTCCGTGCTGTTGGCCAGGTCGACGGCCTCCTGCTCCGTGTCGAACGGCTGGACCGTCAGCACCGGACCGAAGATCTCCTGCTGGACGGCGTCGGCCGCATTGTCGACGTCGGCCAGGACCGTCGGACGGTAGAAGAACCCGCCGTCGATCTCGGCTGCCTCCCCACCCACCACGACGCGCGCGCCGCTGGACCGGGCCTGATCCACGGCCTCGCGCACCTTCTCGAACTGGCGGCGGGTGGCCAGCGGGCCGATCACCGTGCCCGGGTCCCGCGGGTCACCGAAGGGCACGTGCGGGACAGCGCCCGCGAGGGCCTCGAGGACCTGGTCGTAGACCGGCCGCTCGACGAGGAGCCGCGGTCCACCCATGCAGAACTGGCCGGTGTTGAAGACGAAGGCCGAGATGGCGGTCTCCACCGCCTTGCCGAGGTCGGCATCGGCGAAGACGATGTTCGCCGCGTTGCCGCCCAGTTCGGCAGTGACGGGCCGCAGGCTGCGGCCGGCCAGCTCGGCGACGTGCGCCCCGACCTGGGTGGAACCGGTGAAGGCCACCTTGGCGACCCGGGGGTGCCCGTTGAGGGCGTCACCGATCGTCGAACCGTAACCGGTGACCACGTTGTAGACCCCGTCCGGGACGCCCGCCTCGGTGAGCAGCTCAGCCATCAGCAGCGCCGAGAAGGGGGTCTCCTCCGCCGGCTTGTGGACCACCGTGTTCCCCGCGGCCAGGGCGACGGCGATCTTGGAGGTGGACAGGATCAGCGGGAAGTTGAACGGCGTGGTGGCCGCGATGACCCCGAGGGGCTCCCGCTGGGTGTAGGCGTGGGCCGGCAGAGGGGTGCGGCGGACCGCCCCGTCCAGGTGCTGGGCCAACGAGGCGGCGTACTCGTAGGTGTCGGCCGCCGTGGTGACGTCCACGGCACGGGCGAGGCTGATGGGCTTGCCGACGTCCAGGCTCTCCACCCGGGCGATCTCGTCGGCCCGCTCCCGGATCAGGTCGGCCACCCGCATCAGCACGCGCGAGCGCTCCCTGCCGGGGAGCCTGGACCACCGGCCGTCGACGAAGGCGCGGTGGGCGGCCTCCACGGCCGCGTCGACGTCGGACGGGCTGCCGTCCGGGATCGACCCGATGGCCTCGCCGGTGGCCGGGTCCAGGACCTCGATCCGGCCGGATCCGGACGTCGCGGCGGCCCAGCCGCCATCGATGTAGTGCCGCGCGTGGCGCAGTGCCTCGGGCAGGTCCGGGCCGGCCTGCACGTCCTGCGGTGCCTCGGTCGTCATGGGTCAGTCCTCCTGGGGGTGGGGGGCAGGGATCACAGGTGGGGGCGGGACGGCCGGTGTCCGGCATCGCGGTGGCGAGCGCCCCGGATGCCGCGCGTGCCCGGTCTCACAGGCCCGGAGTCTACCCAGCATGTGTCCGCGCTCACAGGGGTACCGTGAAGCCATGGGACACACCAATGACCCGGCGACCATCCGCCGGCTGCTGACCGACCGGGGAGCCCGCTGGGCCGTCGTCGGACTCACGCCCAACCCGCGCCGGGCCGCCGTCGGGGTCTCGAGATTCCTGCGGGACGAGCTGGGCATGGAGATCATCCCGGTGAACCTCGGGGCCCAGGAGGTGCACGGGGAGACCGGGTACCGCACCCTGGCGGATGTGCCCGGGACCATCGACGTGGTGGACTGCTTCGTCAACTCCCACAAGGTCGGGGCGATCGTGGACCAGGCGATCGAGGTCGGCGCACGTGCCGTGTGGCTGCAGCTCGGGGTCATCGACGAGTTGGCGGCGGAGCGCGCGGCGGCCGCCGGGCTGGACGTGGTCATGGACACCTGCCCGGTCATCGAGGTGCGGGCCACCCCCTCGCTGCGTGGCGACTGACCTCCCCGGGCCGCCGCTAGGGTGGGGCCATGATCTTCATCGTCGTGAAATTCCAGGTCAAGCCCGAGCACGTGGACGGTTTCATGGATCGCGTCCGTGACTACACGCGGGCCACGCGTGCCGAGGAGGGCAACCTGTGGTTCGAGTGGTCCCGCAGCGTGGAGGACCCACACGAGTTCGTCCTCGTCGAGGCGTTCAAGGACGGCGCCGGGGAGGCGCACGTGTCCTCGGAGCACTTCACGGCGGGCCTGGAGGCGATGCGCCCCGTGCTGGCCGCCACCCCGAGGATCGTCAGCCGCCAGGTCGAGGGTGAGGGCTGGGACCGGATGGGCGAGCTGCAGGTCGACTGAGCGGACGGTGCACCCTGCAACGTGCGGGCAGGGACGGTCGCCCGTCCCTGCCCTCAGTTCGTGCTGTGATCAGGCGTTGGCCGCCTTCGGGGCGCCGATCCCCGGATCGACCTGGTGTGGTCCGCTGGCGCTGGGCCGCACGTCGAAGTCGAAGATCGCGGTCGGGATGTAGACGGTGGAGCACGAGTTCGGGATGTCCACCACTCCGGAGAGCCGGCCCTCGATCGGGGCCGCACCCAGCAGCAGGTACGCCTGCTCGGGGGAGTAGCCGAACTTCACCAGGTAGTCGATCGCGTGCAGGCAGGCGCGCTGGTAGGACAGGTGCGAGTCCAGGTAACGCTGCTCGCCGTCCAGCGTCACCGAGGTCCCGGAGAACGCGATCCACTCACTGAACCGGGGATCCACCCGGCCCGGCATGAAGATGGCGTTCTCCTTGACCCCGTAGGTCTCCATGCCGCCCTTGATGAGGTCGACGTGCAGGTCCATGAACCCGCCCATCTCGATCGCGCCGCAGAACGTGATCTCCCCGTCGCCCTGGGAGAAGTGCAGATCGCCCATGGACAGGTTGGCGCCGTCCACGAACACCGGGTAGAACACCCGGGTGCCCTTGGACAGGTTCTTGATGTCCTGGTTGCCGCCGTTCTCGCGCGGTGGTGCCGTCCGGGCGGCCTCCGAGCCGACGCGCTGCCACTCGCCCCGGTCCAGCCCGCCGAGCACGGCGTGCTCGGCCTCGGGCGGCAGGGCGAGCGGGGGCACGCGGTTCGGGTCGGTGGCGATCAGGTCGCCCTCGCGCTTGTTCCACTTGGCCAGCAGCTCGGCCGAGGGCGCCGTGCCCATGAGGCCGGGGTGGATGAGGCCCTCGAAGCGGACCTCCGGGACGTGCCGGGAGGTGGCGATCTGGCCGTTGAAGTCCCAGATGGCCTTGTAGGCGTCCGGGAACTGGTCGGTCAGGAACCCACCGCCGTTGTTCCGGGAGAAGATGCCGGTGTACCCCCAGCCCTGGCCGGCCAGCGGGCCGCTGTCCTCCTGGGGGATCGGGCCGACGTCGAGGATGTCCACGATCAGCAGGTCGCCGGGCTGGGCTCCCTCGACGGCGAAGGGGCCCGAGAGCTTGTGCACGGTGAGCAGCGGCGCGTTGAGGATGTCCTCGGCGGAGTCGTCGTTGACGATGGCGCCGTCGAACCACTCGCGGCAGTCGACCCGGAAGGTGTCACCCGGCTTGACGGTGGCGACCGGGGGGATCTCCGGGTGCCAGCGGTTGTGGCCGAGCTTCTCCTGGTCCTCGAAGGACTTGGCCGAGTCGAGGGGAAAGATGTTGTCGGGCATGGTGACGGATCCTTTGCTGTGGGAACGAGAACGGTAACGAGAGTGGGAAGGGAGAGCGGGGGAGGGTGGCGCCGGCGTGACGCGTCGAGGAGGGGCGCGGCGCGCGGGTCGGCGGGCGCCGGGCGCCGGTACCGCTGCACTGGGGTCAGGGTCAGGGCCGGGGCAGCTTCCGGTGCAGGGGATTGCCGGTGTACCGGGGGCCCTCGCGCGGTTTGCGGCCGGCCGCGGGCAGTGCCGTGACCACCTCTGGTTCGGCCGCGCTGCGTTGGGACGACTCGATGAGCCGGTAGGCGGCGGAACCGGCCCGGGAGAGCCGCACGGAGGTGATGCGCCGGGCCGCGGGAGCCCCGCAGTCCGGGCAGTCCACCGCATCGGGCACGGAGGTCATGCTGTAGGACGCTTCCAGGACGGTGCCCTCCGGGCAGCGGAACTCATACAGCGGCACGGCGCCTCCCCCCGTCCCGCGGGTCACTGTCCGCCGGGCCGCGCAGGGTGTGGTCCGGTCCGGTGTCCTGCAGCTCGGGGGGCGTCCTGAGCGGACCGCGCCGGCCGAGCAGGAACGACAGGACCAGGGCGACGACGCCGGCCACGGCCAGGATCGTGGCCCACGTCCACGTGCTGCGGTACTCGCCCATGAGCAGCAGTACGGCGGGGATGGTGGCCGTGAGGTGCGCGATGATGGCCGTGAACCACCCGGTGGCCGCGGTGAGGGACTCCCGCCGGAGTCCCAGCAGCAGGAAGAACATGAGCCAGAGCACGGCCCAGAGGAGCCAGATGACCCCGAAGACGGGGTCTGCCACGACGGTGAACTGGAGGATGCCCATCACCACGGCGATGGCGGCCACGAACAGGGAGAACCACCCCACGCCCTCGCCGTCGAGACCGAAGGTGAGGTTGAGGCCGACGTAGAGGTAGGTGAAGCCGAAGAGGTAGAGACCGGAGGCGGCGAGGATGGCCGCGGGGTCACCCTCGGCCTGGACGAGCAGGATGGTGGGAAACACCACCTGCATGATGCCGACGAAGAAGTTCATGGGGGCGGCGGCCTTGCCGGGGACGAGCCCCAGCAGCATCAGGCCGTTGATGAACAACACCGCCCCCACGTACAGCAGACCAACACTGCCCATGGAGCGCTCCTGGGAGACGAGCAGGCCCGGCCGGGCGGCGGGGTGAAGCGGAGACGCCGCAGCCCTCGGACCGTGCGAGGGGATGTGATGCACGCCACGTTAGGCACGGCGCAACGGTTGCGACAATGGTCGGTCGTCGGTCGTCGGTCGTCGGTCGTCGGTCGCCGGTCGCCGCCCCTGGCCCGGCTGGGGCCGTGCCCTAGGCCTCGTAGCGGGAACGCATGCAGGCGAAGACGCCGAAGAGCATCAGCCCGACGCCGATGCAGGCCAGGAGCACGGGGCCCAGCGGCTGGTCCAGCAGGGCCTTGAGGGCGCCGTCCATCCCGGTCGCGTCCTCGGGGTCCCGCTGGAGCGTGGCGACCACGAACAGCAGCCCCACCAGGGCGAGCACGATGCCCTTGGCGACGTACCCGATGGTGCCCGTCACGCGGATCGCGCGGGAGACCTCACGCCGGCTCGAGGAGCGCAGGTCCTTCATGAACCGCTGGGTCACCCCCGAGTACACGTGGTATCCGCCGATGCCGATGATGACCAGTCCGGCCACGACCAGCAGCACGGCACCGACCGGATGGGACATGAGCGCGGCCGAAGCCGAGCTGGTGGACTCCCCGGAGTCCTGTCGCCCGCCGAGCGCCGCGACGGTGAACATCACCCCGATCGCCACGTAGACGACGGCCTTGCCCGCGTCCTTGACCCCGTCGAGGGCGGAGCGGCGGTCCCAGATCGCCTCACTGAGGTACCACAGGCCCAGCAGGACACAGCCGGCGGCGCACAGCCAGACCAGGCCGACGCCCAGCGGGCTGGTGGTCAGCAGCTGGATCGCGCCGGACTGGTCCGCGTCCTGGGGTGCCGACCCGAAGGCCAGGCTCCAGGCGATCAGGCCGATGAGGATGTGCAGGATCCCGTTCGCGACATGGCCGACACGGGCGGCCTTCCGGAACCAGGGATGGCGGGTGACCTCCTCGGCGCGGTCCGAGGCCTCGTCGAGGGCCTGGGCGGCCCCGGTCGGCGCATGCTTCCGCATCGTCCGTCGCACGCGGTCGGCAGGGCGGGAGGCGGACGCGGACTCGGGGGTCATGGGTACAGGGTAGACCCGTGGCTTCCGGGGGACCACGGCGGCCGGCTCGACGGCGGCCCCCGGTCAGGGCCGCCCGTTGACGACCCCCCGGGGGCTGTCAGACTGGGGCCATGGTCATCCAGCACATCGCGTTCCGGCAGGACTGGCACCAGGCCCAGCGGACCGGGACCTATGACCGGTCCACCCGCGGCGCCTCGATCGAGGAGGTCGGTTTCCTGCATGCCAGCGACGGGCCGGAACAGGTCCGAGCGGTGCTCACGCGCTTCTACGCGGACGTGGGCGAACCCCTGGTGGTGCTGACACTGGACGAGGCGGCCCTGGCCGCGGCGGGGTTGAGCGTGGTCAGGGAGCCCGGTGACCCCGCCGACCCGGACTCCGAACGCTTCCCCCACGTCTACGGCGGACCGCTGCCGGTGGCCGCGGTGTCCCGCGTCGACCCGGTCGTCAGGTCGGAGCACGGCCTCGGCCCGGCCGCCGCGGACGGTTCCGGAGAGGCCGTCGCCGGTGCGGACGACGATGCGCTCCACCTGTCCCGTGCCATCGCCCTGGCCACCGCGAACGCGGCCACGGACGGGGGCCCGTTCGGGGCGCTGGTGGTGACCGCGGACGGTCGCGCCTTCGAGGGTGCCAACCGGGTCACGGCCACCAACGACCCCACGGCCCACGCCGAGGTCACGGCGATCCGCGCGGCCTGCAGCGGGCTGGACACCTTCGACCTCTCGGGGGCGGTGCTGTACGCCAGCTGCGAGCCGTGCCCGATGTGCCTGGGCGCGGCGCTCTGGGCGCGGGTGGACCGGGTGGTCTATGCCGCCGACCGTCACGATGCCGCCGCCGCGGGCTTCGACGACGCGGCCTTCTACGACTATCTCGAGTCCCCGGACAGGGACGGGCTGATGCCGCTGGTGCACCGGGCCGTCCCGGGCTCCACCGCGCCGTTCGAGGCATGGCAGGAGAACGCCGACCGTACCGAGTACTGAGGCACCCACCGGGGACGTGCCCGGGTGCCCGGAACGCATCAGGTGCTGGATTCGTCGCCCTCCCCGCGCGGGGAAAGCGACGGATCCAGCACCTGATGGTCATCGCGCGGGCCGGCCGCGCTGCCTGGGTGGGTCCGCTGGGTCAGCCGAAGTACTCGGGCAGCGTGGCGGCCCAGCGCTCGCGCAGTTCCTCGAGGGGCAGCACGAACTGGTCCTGCACCTCGAGTGCCCCGGAGGCGGCGTCCACCACGCCGATCCGCGCCACCGGGAAGCCGCGGGCCGTGGTCATGTCCTTGAACCGGACCTCCTCGGTCCGCGGCACGGCCACGATCGCGCGGGACTGCGACTCCGAGAACAGGGCGGTGAAGGCGTCCACGCCGTCGCGCTGCATGACCTCGTCCAGGGACACCCGGGCGCCGACGCCGAAGCGCAGCACCATCTCGGACAGCGCGGCGGCCAGCCCACCCTCGGAGAGGTCGTGGGCGGCGTCGATCATCCCGTCCCGGGAGGCGTTGATCAGCAGCTCGCCGAGCAGCTTCTCGGTGGCCAGGTCCACCTGCGGGGGCACGCCGCCGAGGTGATCGCGCAGCCGGGCGAACTCGGAGCCGTCCAGCTCGTCGCGCGTGACGCCCATCAGGTACACGGCCTGGCCGTCGGCGTCACGGTGGAATCCGGACGGGGTGCGGCGGGAGACGTCGTCGAACTGACCCAGGGTGGCCACCACCGGGGTGGGGTGGATGGGCGTGGAACCGGTCTGGTTGTACAGGGAGACGTTGCCGCCGGTGACGGGCACGCCCATCTGCTGACAGGCGTCCGCCAGGCCGCGGATGGCCTCGGCGAACTGCCACATCACCTCGGGGTCCTCGGGGGAGCCGAAGTTGAGGCAGTCCGAGACGGCCTTGGGCACCGCACCGGCCGTGGCCACGTTGCGGTAGGACTCCGCCAGGGCCAGCTGCGCACCGGCGTACGGGTCCAGGTAGGTGTACCGGGAGTTGCAGTCGGTGGAGACGGCAACGCCCATCCCGGTCTCCTCGTCCACCCGGACCACGCCGGCGTCGTCCGGGGCGGCCATGGCGGTGTTGCCCTGCACGAAGTGGTCGTACTGCCTCGTCACCCACGAGACGTCGGCCAGGTTCGGCGAGGACATCAGCTCCAGCACCGCGGCGCGCAGCTCGTCACCGGTGCCCGGCAGCGCGGGGACGCGACCGGCGTCGACGGCCGAGCGGAAGGTGTCCGCCACGAGCGCGTCCTGGTAGGACGGGCGGTGATAGGGCCGGTCGTAGACCGGGCCGTCGTGGGCCACGGTGCGGGGGTCGACGTCGACGATCACCTCGCCGTTCCAGGTGATGGTCAGGCGGTTGTCGTCGGTGACCTCGCCCAGCCAGGAGTACTCCACGTCCCACTTGGCCATGACGGCCTCGAACGCCTCGACGTTCCCGGGCGTCACCACGGCCATCATCCGTTCCTGGGACTCGGACATGAGGATCTCGCCCGGGGTCAGGGTGGGGTCGCGCAGCAGCACGGAGGTCAGCTCCACGTTCATGCCGCCCTCGCCGTTGGAGGCCAGCTCGGAGGTGGCGCAGGAGATGCCGGCGGCACCGAGGTCCTGGATGCCCTCCACGAGCGAGTCCTTGAACAGCTCGAGGCAGCACTCGATGAGTACCTTCTCCGCGAACGGGTCGCCCACCTGGACGGCGGGGCGCTTGGAGGGCTTGGCGTCGTCGAAGGACTCGGAGGCCAGTACGGAGGCGCCGCCGATGCCGTCGCCGCCGGTCCGGGCGCCGAACAGGACCACCTTGTTGCCCACGCCCGAGGCGTTGGCCAGGCGCAGGTCCTCATGGCGCAGCACCCCCACGGCCAGGGCGTTGACCAGCGGGTTGCCCTGGTAGATCGGGTCGAACACCATCTCGCCGCCGATGTTCGGCAGGCCCAGGGAGTTGCCGTAGCTGCCGATCCCGGCCACGGCCCCGTGCATGACGCGAGCGGTGTCCGGGTGGTCGATCGCGCCGAAGCGCAGCGGGTCCATCACGGCCACCGGGCGCGCGCCCATGGAGATGATGTCCCGGACGATGCCGCCGATGCCGGTGGCGGCTCCCTGGAAGGGCTCCACGTAGGAGGGGGAGTTGTGGGACTCGATCTTGAAGGTCACGGCCCAGCCGTCCCCGAGGTCGGTCACGCCGGCGTTCTCGCCGATCCCGACCATCAGGTCCTTCTTCATCTCCTCGGTGACCTTCTCGCCGAACTGGCGCAGGTGGACCTTGGAGGACTTGTAGGAGCAGTGCTCGGACCACATCACCGAGTACATGGCCAGCTCGGCCGCGGTGGGGCGGCGGTCGAGGATCCTCACGATCTCCTCGAACTCGTTCTGCTTCAGCCCCAGCTCGGCCCAGGGCAGCTCGGTGTCCGGGGTCTGCGCGGCGTGCTCGACGGTGTCGATGTTGAACGTCGCGGTGGCCTGTCGGCTCGTCTGGTCAGTCACTTCGTCTCTCCTGCGATCGAGGCCAGCACCGAGGTGAAGACCCCCAGTCCGTCCGTGCCCAT
This sequence comes from uncultured Citricoccus sp., assembly GCF_937871995.1. Taxonomy (NCBI): domain Bacteria; kingdom Bacillati; phylum Actinomycetota; class Actinomycetes; order Micrococcales; family Micrococcaceae; genus Citricoccus; species uncultured Citricoccus sp. The sequence continues at coordinate 16,576 of NZ_CALMQR010000032.1, forward strand.
GCGCATGCCGTGGTCCGAGTCGGGGCCGAACCCGGCCTCCACCGCGTGCTCGGGGTGCGGCATGAGTCCCACCACGTTGCCGGCGGCGTTGGAGATGCCGGCGATGTCCCGGCGCGAGCCGTTCGGGTTCCAGCCGACGTAGCGGAACACCACGCGACCCTCCCCCTCGAGCTCGTCGAGGGTGTGTTCGTCGGCCACGTACTGGCCGTCCTGGTTCTTCAGCGGCACGGTGATCTCCTCACCGGTGCCGAAGTCCCGGGTCCAGGCGGTGGCGTTGTTCTCCACGCGCAGCGCCTGGTCGCGGCAGATGAACTTCAGGTGGTCGTTCTTGATCATCGACCCGGGCAGCAGGTGCGCCTCGGTGAGGATCTGGAAGCCGTTGCAGATGCCCAGCACGGGCAGTCCGCTCCCGGACCCGTCCCGTCCGCCGGCGGCGGCGATGATCGCGTCCATCAGCGGGGCGAAGCGGGAGATCGCCCCGGCGCGCAGGTAGTCGCCGTAGGAGAAACCGCCGGGGATGATGACCGCGTCGAGCGAGGACAGGGCCGCGCCGCCGTCGGTCTCGGCGTGCCACAGGGCGACCGGCTCGCCGCCGGCCAGGCGCACCGCGCGGGCCGCGTCCCGGTCGTCGAGCGTTCCGGGGAAGGTCACGACGCCGACGCGCGCCCCGGTGAGGACGGGTCCGGCCGTGGAGAAGTCTCCGATGAGGGGCAGGTCCGTGCTCATCAGGCCGTCGGCCCCTCGGCCGGGTGGCCCGCGGCGTCGGGCAGGACCTCGACGTTCACGACGTCCTCGATCACCGGGTTGGACAGCAACTGCTCGGCGGCCTCGCGGGCGTGGGCCAGGACCTCGTCGGTGACCTCGCCGTCCACGGTGAGCTCGAAGCGCTTGCCCTGGCGGACCGCGGCGAAGCCGGTGAATCCCAGTCGGGGGAGGGCGCCTGCGATGGCCTTGCCCTGCGGGTCAAGGATCTCGGGCTTGGGCATGACGTCGACGACGATCGTGGGCATGGGGGAGTTCTCCAAGGGTTCAGCGGGAGGGCTTGCCCCATTCTAGTCCGGCTCGCCGCGGGCCGCCCCCGCGGGAAGGAAGGGTGACGTGACCCGCAGCCCCGCCACCGTCCCCCGCCGGGGTCCCGCTGTTCCGGCCGGCCGGGGCCCCGGCCTACGCTGGGCCCATGGGGCAGAGCAGGGACCGCGGACGAGACCGCGCAGAAGCACGGATGACCGGGGCCGACGGGGTATCGGTGCTGCCGGCCGCCATGGCCGCCGCACTGGTGGCCGCGGGGATCGCGATCACCTGGTCGGTGCGCAGGTCCCGGGCGACGGTGCGGCAGCTGGCCACGAAGACCGCGGAGCAGCCGGGTGCAGCGGCGGGGACGGGACGCCGGGCCGGTTCCGGCACCACCGCCCCCTCGGGGCAGGTGGCGGTCCGGGCCACCGTGGATGACGATGGCCGCTGACACCCAGGAGCTGGCAGCGCGCCGCTGCCCCTGCGGCACCGGAGAGCTCTACGGGTCCTGCTGCGGCCGCTTCCACGCACGGTTCGCCGCGCACGGCATCCTGTCGGCGCCCACGGCGGAGGCCCTGATGCGCTCGCGCTACTCGGCGTTCGCGCTGGCCTCCGAGGGCGAGTTCCCCGAGGCCGAGCGGTACCTGCTGGCGAGCTGGGCGCCGGAGACCCGGCCGGCGTCGCTGGCGCTCGACGCCCCCGGGGCGGGACCGGACGAGGACCTGGACTGGCTTCGCCTCGACGTCGAGGAGACCTCCGGCGGCGGGCCGTTCGACCATGCGGGCACGGTGCGTTTCACGGCGCACTTCCGGACCCCCGCGGGCCGGCGGACCCAGCAGGAGACGTCCCGGTTCGTGCGCCGCGAGGGCACCTGGCTCTACTACGACGGCGACGTCAGCTGAGTCTCCCGGCCCCTGCGCGGTGGCCGGGAGCGCGTCGCTCAGCCGTAGATGCCGATGACCCCGAAGGCCACGCCCGAGGCCAGCATGGCCAGTGAGACGATGCAGGCCCGCCAGAGGACCTTCTTGTGGTGGTCGCCCAGGTCCACCTTGGCCATGGAGACCAGCAGCAGGATCGCGGGGACCAGGGGGGACTGCATGTGCACGGGCTGCCCGGTGACGGAGGCCCGGGCCATGTCCACGGCGGGGATCCCGTAGTGCGCACCGGTCTCGGCCAGTACCGGCAGGATGCCGAAGTAGAAGGCGTCGTTGCTCATGAAGAACGTGGCGGGGATGGAGATCAGCCCGGTGAGCACCGCGAGGATCGGTCCCATCGAGTCCGGGATGACGTCCACGAGCCACTGGGACATGGCCTCCACCATGCCGGTGCCGGAGAGCACGCCGGTGAGCACGGCGGCGGCGAACACCATGGACACCACGGCCACGATCGAGGAGGAGTGGTTGCCCAGCACCTCGGCCTGCTTCCTGACGTTCGGGAAGTTCACCAGCAGGGCGACGGCGGTGCCGATCATGAACAGGTAGGCCAGGGGCACGATGTCCGCCACCAGCAGCACCATGATGGCCACGGTCAGCACGAGGTTGAACACGAACAGCCGCGGTCGCAGGGTCTCGCGCTCCGGGTCCAGAGCGGTCCCGGACATTTCCGGGGCGGTCTCGGTCACGGTGCGTTCCAGGAGCCCGACGCCGGACGGCGCGCGGGAGGTGCCCGGCGTCCCGGCGGGTGCCCCCGCCGGGACGAGCTGGCCGCCGGGTCCACCGGTCGAGGTCCCGGCGGGGACACCGGGGCCGGACCAGCGCTCGGGGTCGTCACGGCGCAGGCGGCGCCGCTCGGACAGGCCCAGCAGCCAGGAGAAGGCGAAGACCACGGCCAGGCCCACCAGCAGCGAGGGGATCATGGGGACGAAGATCTCGGCTGCGTCCACGTTCAGGGCCGCCGCCGCGCGCACGGTGGGTCCGCCCCAGGGAACGATGTTCAGGGTGCCGTTGGTCAGCCCGGCCACGCAGGTCAGCACCACCGGGCTCAGGCCCAGCCGGTGGTAGACGGGCAGCAGGGCGGCGGTGACGACGATGAACGTGGTGGAACCGTCCCCGTCCAGGGAGATGACGGCCGTCAGCAGGGCGGTGCCCATGACCACCTTGGCGGGGTCGTGGCCCACCACGCGCACGATCCAGTTCACCAACCGGTCGAACAGGCCGACGTCGATCATGATGCCGAAGTAGGCGATGGCGAACATCAGCAGGGCGGCCGTGGGGGCCATCTGGCCGATGGCTTCGAGGATCATGTCCCCCAGTCCGAGGCCGGCACCGGTGAACAGGCCGAAGATGGTGGGGACGAGGATCAGCGCCAGCAGGGGCGTCATCCGCTTCGTCATGATGAGGACCATGAACGTGGCCACCATCGCGAAGCCCAGCAGGACGAGCATGGGAACTCCTGGTTCGGGGAGGGCCGGCGGACGCCGGCGGGTGTGACGGGCGACACGGGGCCGCGATTCGCAGTCACCCTACGGTGACGCAGCCCACGGAACGCCCTTCTGCTCGCTAACGGGGAATCAACCCATTCCACGCATTGCGCTCATTGTGCTCACGCGCCGTGGATGCCGGGGGCGGTGGGCAGGGGCCGGTCGCGGCGCTGCCGCCGGGTCCTACAGTGGGGGCGTGAGCACCACGCGCGAGTCCCGCCGTCCCCGCGGATCCTTCTCCGGGCGGATGACGGCGCTCCTGTTCGCCGCCGTGGCCGGCACGCTGGTCATCTGCCTGCTGGCCATCGGCTGGCTCACGACCCGGCGCATCCACGACCAGGCGCAGCAGGAGGCCCTGGGGATCGCCCGCACGGTGGCCTCCATCCCGGAGGTGCGCGAGCTCGTGGCCGAGCAGGCGGACGAGGACGCCCTGGACACCCGCGCGCTCGCCGCCGGCCCGCTGCAGTCCTCCCTCGAGGAGATCCGCCAGCGCACCGGGGCCCTGTTCGTGATCGCCACCGAGGACCGGGGGCTGCGCCTGGCCCATCCCAACCCGGACCTGATCGGCCAGCGGGTCAGCACGGACCCGGTGGCGCTGTCCGGGGTCGAGGACACGTCCACCGAGCGCGGCACCCTCGGCGAGTCCCTGCGCGCCAAGGTCCCCGTCTGGTCCCCGGACGGCTCTCGCGTGACGGGAGAGATCAGCGTCGGGGTATCCGTGGCCGCCGTGGCGGGTGACGTCCGCCAGGCCGCCGCGTCCGTGGCCGTCGTGGGGCTGGGCGGCCTGGTGCTGGCCGCGGTGTCCTCCGTCTCCCTGCAGCGTCGCCTGCGCCGGCTCACCCTCGGGCTGGAGCCCGAGGAGATCGCCGCCTCGGCACGGGACCAGGCAGCCGTCCTCTACGGGGTGCAGGACGGGGTGATCGGCGTCAGTCCCGAGGGCGTCATCACCGTCCGCAACAAGGCCGCGCGGCTCCTCCTGGGCCTGCCGCACCGCACCGACCGGGACGACGTGGTGGGCCGGCGCTACGACGAGGCCGGACTGCCGCCGACGCTGACGGGAGCCGTCGCCACCGCCCTGGACCCCGCCACCCCGTCCACCGGGTTGCGCCTGTCGGTGGGTGAGTCCTCCATGATCGCCTCCGTGGTCCCGGTGCGGCGAGGCGACGTCGACCTGGGGGCGGTGGTGATGCTGCGGGACACGACGGCCGTGGAGGCCCTCGGCAGCCGGCTCGACGCCGTCGAGACCATGGCCTCCGCCCTGCGGGCGCAACGGCATGAGTTCGCCAACCGTCTGCACGCCCTCTCCGGCCTGCTGTCCGCGGGCCATCTCGAGGAGGCACGGGAGTTCCTGCAGCAGGTCATCGACTCCGGACCGGTCCGTGACCCCGTGCCCGGGATCGAGGCGGTGCAGGACACCTTCCTGCGGGCCTTCCTCGGGGCCAAGGGCGTGCAAGCCCACGAACTCGGGGTGGAGATCCGGGTCGGGGATGAGACCTCGTTCTGGCAGACCGTGGTCGATCCGCAGGACGCCACGGCGGTGCTCGGCAACCTCCTGGACAATGCCGTCCGCGCCGCGCTGGAACGCCAGGCCCCGGGTGGGGACCCGCCCACCGGGCAAGCTGTGGAGGCCCCCGGGCGTCCCTGGGTCGAGGTCGACCTGCTGGGTGACGGCGACACCCTGCACCTGGCCGTCGCGGACTCCGGCGGCGGGGTGCCCGCGGGGCTGGACATCTTCGCCGCCGGGACCACCACCCGGGAGGCCGGGGAGCACGAGGCCCACGGCCACGGGATGGGACTGTCCCTGGCGCGCAGGCTGGCACGCCAGCGCGGAGGGGATGTGTGGTTGGCTGAACCCGGCACCACGGACGGCGCCGGGGCCCTGTTCTGCGCCCGGCTCCCGGGGGTGCTGGCGGTCTCCGAACCGTCACCGGGACGGGCGACGCCGAAGGAGGCTCAGCGATGACGGGACTGCAGGACCGCGGAGGCGATTTCCGGGTGCTGGTGGTGGACGACGACTTCCGGGTCGCCTCCCTGCACGCCGGCTATGTGGACGCGGTGCCCGGCTTCACGGCCCTGCCGCCGGTGAACGACGCCCGGATGGTGGTCCGGACGGTCGCGGACACCACGCCTGACCTGGTGCTGCTGGACCTATACCTGCCCCACGTCTCCGGGCTGGACCTGCTCACGGCGCTGGACGTGGACGCCTTCGTCCTCAGCGCCTCCGGCGAGGGGGAATCCGTCCGGACGGCCCTGCGCCGCGGCGCGCTCGCCTACCTGGTCAAGCCGTTCGAGGAGAAGGCGCTCGCGGACCGGCTGCGGCCCTACGCCCGGTACCGGCGGTTGCTGGCGGCCGGGACCCACGACCAGGTGGCGATCGACCGGGCACGCCGCGTCCTGCTGGCCGAGGCCGAACAGGCCCCGCCGTCGGCGGCCGCCACCACGGAGCAGTCGGTGCTGGAGACCGTCAACGGTGCCGTCGAGGACCTGACCGTGATGGAGGTGGCGGAGGCCGTCGGGATCTCCCGTGCCACGGCCCAGCGGTACCTCTCCCACCTGGCGCAGACGGGCCAGGTCAACCTGGGGCTGCGCTACGGTGCCCGGGGCCGGCCGGAGCACCGCTACGGCCCCCTGGACCCGATCGCCCGGGGCTGAACGGGCCTCACGGGCGATCACCCGGGGCCCGGACGTCCTCCAGGGCGGTCAAGGCCTCCAGGAGCCGGCGGCGGAGGACGGTGGACTCCTCCGCGAATCCGCGCTGGTGCCGCACGTATTCCGCGCGGCCTGCCGGCGTCTCGATCCGGATCGGCTCCAGGCCCCAGTCGGCCAGGTCGTAGGGGGAGGCACGCATGTCCATGGTCCGGATCCGCCAGGCCAGCTCGAAGCAGTCGGCCACGAGGTCCGAACTGAGCACCGGCAGCAGCTTGTAGCTCCACTTGTAGAGGTCCATGTTCGCGTGCAGGCAGCCGGGCTGCTCCAGGTCGACCTGGGTGGCCCGGGTGGGCTGCAGCTCGTTCAACGGCGCGGCCTCGGGGGCGTAGAAGCGGAAGGCGTCGAAGTGCGTGCAGGAGATCCGGTTCCGCTCGACCACCTCGTTGGTCCCCTCGGCGCCCAGCCGCAGGGGGACCGTGGAGTGCCGCACTCCGTGGACCTCCGACCGATAGGCCATGGCCCACTCGTGCAGGCCGAAGCACGCGAGCCGGGCCGGCCGCCGCACGGTGGCCCCCAGGATCCGGTGGGCGAACTCGACCATCGACCCGCGCCGGTCGAGGAATGCCCCCACGTCGACCGTCCAGCCACCCGACGGCAGTCCGGGGCGTGGATCGATCCACCGGTAGAAGCGCCAGCCGCCTGAGGCGCCCGCGGGGGCCGCGCCGGGGGCCGCATCGGGGGCCTCCCCGCGATCGGGGTGCGGCGGAGGGCCCGGGGCGGGGCCGGCATCGGGCCGTGCGGCCTCTCCCGGGGTCCCGGCCCCGGGGCCTGCGGCCAGCACGACGCCGGCCCCCGGGTGCCAGCGTTCGAGGGCACCCGGGGTGAGCGAGTAGTAGGAGAAGAGGAAGTCGTGCACCGGGTGCCGGACCCCCGCCGAGTGCAGGTCCCTCAGGGGTGCGGTGTAGGCGCTGATGCGCTGCCGGTGGGACTCCGCGCGGCTCCGCCACTGCTGCGGGGGCAGCACGGACAGGCCATCGAGGCGGGGAGGGGGCACCCTTCCAGAGTAGTCGCTGGAGGGGTGCGCCCGGGGGGCCGGACGGAACGAGAGGGAAGCCCGGACAGGACGGAAGGCGGGCCCGACAAGCGGCCATGACGCATCGTCCCCTGTAAAAGATGTGTTTCAAGCCTTCCGCCGGGCCCACGGACTCAGGTAATCTTCAGTCATCCCCATCCTGTGGTCGGCATCACTTCCACCGTCTCCATGTGCGCCCCGGGGCCCCGTGCCCGTCTCGCGGAGCAGGCGCATTCCCCGGCGACAGGACCAGCCGGGCATGATCGTGCCCGGTTCGCACCTTGGTGAGGAAGGCCAAGCCACATGTCAGAGAAATCCAGAGGCCGGCGCCGCTCGCTCACGGCCTTCGCGGCCGGACTGCCCCTCGTGGCCGGTTCGTTCCTGCTCCCCGGCGCCCAGGCCGCGCCCGATGCCGGCGGCCTCGACGCCGGTTCGGTGGACTCCGTGCTGCAGTCGGCGGTGCAGGAGTACAAGGACGGCAAGTACTTCGTCGTCCTCAAGGACGACCCCGCCCTGACCTACACGGGCGGTGAGGACGACCTCGCGCCGACGGCCGCCCCGAAGGGTGTCTTCAACCCGAACTCGGCCCACGTGCGCAAGTACGAGCAGTTCCTGGAGGGCAAGCAGGAGAAGGTCGCGGCGGCGGAGGACGTCGAGGTGGACCAGTCCTTCTCCGTGGCGCTGAACGCCTTCACGGCGGACCTCACCGCCGAGCAGGCCCTGGAGATCTCGCGTCACCCGGACGTGCTCGGCGTGGCCGAGAACACGCAGGCGGCCCCGGACTACTCCTCCGTGGAGTTCCTCGACCTGCCGGGCCGGAAGGGCACCTGGAAGGACACCTACAGGGGCGTCAAGAACGCGGGCAAGGGCGTGGTGGTCGGCGTGATCGACACCGGTTACTTCCCGGACCAGGACATGCTGGCGGGCGATCCGGTCAAGGCGCTGCCGGGCCGGAAGAAGCCGAGGGTGGGGGAGCCGTACCTGACCGCCGACGGCGGGATCGCCATGCTCAAGTCCGACGGCACCACCTTCCGGGGTGAGTGCGAGCCCGGTCAGGACTTCACCGGACAGGAGTGCAACTCCAAGGTGCTCTCGGCGCGGTACTACTCGGAGGACTTCGAGCGCTTCGTCCCCGTCGACAAGCGCGACCCCAACGAGCGGCTGTCCCCGATCGACATCAGCTCCCACGGCACCCACACCGCCACCACCGCGGCGGGCAACGACGGCGTGGACCAGGTCATGAACGGCGGCGACTACGGTGAGGGCTCCGGCGTGGCGCCCGAGGCCAAGGTGTCCGTCTACAAGATCTGCTGGGAGGACACCGACCCGGACACCGGTGGCTGCTACTCCTCCGCCTCCGTGCAGGCGATCGAGCAGGCCATCGTGGACAACGTGGACGTGCTGAACTACTCCATCTCCGGCAACAACACCTCGGTGGTGGACCCCGTGTCCCTGGCCTTCAAATCCGCGGCGGCGGCGGGCATCTTCGTCTCCGCCTCCGCCGGTAACTCCGGACCCGCCGCCAACACGGTCAACCACTCCGCCCCGTGGCTGACCTCGGTGGCCGCCCAGACGTTCTCCAACGAACTGACGGGCACCGTGGAGTTCGAGGACGGCACCAAGGTCCGCGGTGTCTCGTCCATGGTCGAGGGGGCCGGTCCGGCCGACGTCGTGCTCTCGAGCGAGATCGCCAAGGCCGGTGCCGCGGCCGAGGACGCGCGGCTCTGCGCCGTGGGCGCCCTGGACCCCGAGGCGGCCGCCGGCAAGATCGTGCTGTGCGACCGTGGCGTGACGGCTCGCGTGGACAAGTCCAAGGCCGTGGCCGAGGCCGGTGGCGTGGGCATGATCCTCGTCAACGTCGGCGGGGGCTCCGAGGATGCCGACCTGCACTCCGTCCCCACGGTGCACACCTCCGATGAGTCCGTCCGCCAGCTCGTGGCCACGACGGACCTCAAGGCCACCCTCGTCCCCGGTGACACCACCGGGCTGGAGGCCCAGCCGGTCCCGCAGATCGCCGGGTTCTCCTCGCGCGGTCCGTCCAACGCGGTCAACTCCGACCTGCTGAAGCCGGACATCGCCGCACCGGGCGTCAACGTCATCGCCGGTGTCTCCCCGCTGGACCCGAACTACAACGGCAACGAGTACGGCCTGATGTCCGGGACCTCCATGGCGGCCCCGAACCTGGCCGGCATGGCCGCGCTGATGTACGGGAAGCACCCGAGGTGGTCACCGATGGCCGTCAAGTCGGCCATGATGACCTCCACCCAGGACGTGTACAACGCTGACGGTTCCGCCAACCTGGACAACTTCGCCACCGGTGCCGGCTCCGCGGACCCCCAGGCGATGGCCGCCCCGGGCCTGGTCTACGACTCGAACGACCGGCACTGGAACAGGTTCCTGAACGGCAAGATCGCCGCCCGGGACGTCAACGTCCCGTCCTACGCCGTCTCCGACGTGGCCGGCTCGGCCACCGTGACCCGGACCCTGACGGCCACGGAGAACGGCCGTTGGTCCTTCTCCGCGGACGTCCCCGGGTTCACGGTGACCGCCTCCCCGGCGACGCTGAACCTCAAGAAGGGCAGGTCGGCCACGGTGAAGGTCACCTTCACCCGGGACGGTGCACCGGCGAACACCTGGCAGCACGGTTCCCTGACGTGGTCCGGCGGCAAGAGGCGCTCCCCGGACGTCACCTCCCCGGTGACGCTGCGGGCCGTGGACGTGGCCGCCGATCGGGCGATCGAGGGCACCGGGGCCGAGGGATCGGCTGAGGTCACGCTGACCGGTGGCATCACCGCCACCGTGGAGCCGACCGTCCTGGGCCTGGGCAAGTCCGCCGACGAGGTCTTCGCCAAGGTGCCGGGTCCGCTGAAGGGCGCCACCGACGCCTCGAACCAGCTGTCCGCGACCACGGTCGAACCGGGCACCACCACCGTCAGCTGGCACCTGCAGTCCGGTGACGAGGCCGCCGACTGGGACATGTTCGTGATCACCCCGGACAACCGGACCCTGCAGGTCGCCACCGCCTCCGCCTCTGAGCAGCTGACGCTGAGCGACCCGGCCCCGGGCACCTACTACGTGGTCTCGAACCTGTACTCGTCCCCGGACGTGGCAGCCACCCCCGCCACGCTGAGCACGGTGAAGACCCAGGGTGATGCCGGCAACCTGAGCCTCTCCGAGGACCAGGTGGCCCTGACCCAGGGTGAGGACACCACGGTGACCGCCTCCTGGGACGGGCTGACGGAAGGGACCTGGCACGGGCTCATCTCCTGGGTCCCGGGGACCGCCACCGCCGTCTCGGTGACCGTGGGCCCGGAGGGCAAGGCCGCGGTGACGGACTCGGCCGGCACCGTGCTGACCCCGGAGGACGTCGAGCAGGCACCGCTGACCGACCTCGTGAAGGAGCGGTGACCCGCCCCTGAACCGGTGAAGACGGCAGGGCCCCGGACCGATCGGTCCGGGGCCCTGCCGTGTCAGTCGTGCTCAGCGGCCGGTGCCGCCGTAGACCGTGGCCTCTTCGTCCGCGTCGAGGTTGAAGGCCTGGTGGACGGCCCGCACGGCCGTGTCCAGCATGTCCTCGCGGGTGATGATCGAGATGCGGATCTCCGAGGTGGAGATCATGTCGATGTTCACCCCGGCCTGGTGCAGGGCCTCGAAGAACCGGGCGGAGACGCCGGGATTCGAGCGCATGCCGCCGCCCACGAGGGAGAGCTTGCCGATGTGCGGGTTCAGCAGGATGTCCTCGAAGCCGATCTCGTCCTGGGCCGCGCGCAGGGCCTCGGTGGCCTGCTTGCCCTCGGTGATCGGCAGGGTGAAGGAGATGTCCGAACGTCCGGTCTCCACCCGCGGGACGTTCTGGACGATCATGTCGATGTTCACGTTGGCGGAGGCGATCACGTTGAAGACCTCCGCGGCCTTGCCCGGGACGTCCGGGACGCCGTAGACGGTGATCTTGCCCTCGGACCGGTCGTGGGCGACGCCGGAGACGATCGGCTGTTCCATGGGTTCGCCTTCCTCGATGGTGATGATGTCTTCAGGGTTGGGACGCACCCAGGTGCCCTCGTTGTGACTGAACGACGAGCGCACGTGCAGCGGCACGCCGAATCGGCGGGCGTACTCCACGCAGCGCAGGTGCAGGATCTTGGATCCGGAGGCTGCCATCTCCAGCATGTCCTCGGAACTGATCTCGTCGATCTTCCGCGCGGACGGGACCACGCGCGGGTCGGCGGTGTAGACGCCGTCGACGTCCGTGTAGATCTCGCAGACGTCGGCGCCCAGGGCTGCGGCGAGGGCCACGGCCGTGGTGTCCGAGCCGCCGCGGCCCATGGTGGTGATGTCCCGGGACTCCCGGCTCATCCCCTGGAATCCGGCCACGATGGCGATGTTGCCCTCGTCCACGGCGTCCTTCACGCGGTTCGGGGAGACGTCGATGATGCGTGCCTGGCCGTGCAGGGAATCGGTGAACATCCCCGCCTGGGACCCGGTGAAGGAGCGTGCGGTGGACCCGAGCGAGTGGATGCCCATGGCCAGCAGGGACATCGAGATGCGCTCTCCCGCGGAGAGCAGGATGTCCATCTCGCGGGCCGGCGGGTCGATGTTGATCTTCTCGGACAGGTCCAGCAGCTCGTCCGTGGTGTCGCCCATGGCCGAGACCACGACGACGACCTGGTGGCCGGCCTGCTGGGTCTCGACCACGCGTCTGGCCACGCGCAGGATTCCATCGGCGTCGGCAACGGAGGATCCTCCGTACTTCTGGACGATCAGGCTCATGCGGTTCCTTGGGTAGGGGTCGGGCCCGCGGGGCGCGGGCTGTCGGTCGGCTGCGCCCTAGTCTACGGGGGGTCATGGACCCGGTTCCGACCATGAACGAGGCGGTAGAGCACCACGCGGCCGAGGGGCCCGCCCGACCACGTGCCGCACCAGCACCGGTCACGTGCCGGCCCGCGCCGGCCGCGTGGCGGACCCGCATCGACCACGTGCCGGACCCGTGCCGACCGCGTACCGGCCCGCGTAGTGCACGCCGGAGTGCGGTCCCGGCCCTGTCCTTGCCGCCCGACCCCCCGTACCGCACGATGGTGCCATGACGACTCCCGGTGGCACCGACGAGTCCGGACCGCCGGCGGCGACGGGGCTGCCGCCGGACGCGCCGCCGTCGGGCATCACCGCCACCGGCGTGACGCGCCGGTTCAAGTCGGTCCGGGCACTGCGGGGGGTGGACCTGATGGCCCCGCCCGGGACGATCACGGCCCTGGTGGGGCCCAACGGATCGGGCAAGACCACGCTGATGCTGGTGCTGGCCTCCCTGCTGCGGCCCGACGCCGGTTCCGTCCGGATCGCGGGAGCGGACCCCGCCCAGGACCCGGCCGGGGTCCGCCGCCGCACGGGCTGGATGCCGGACACCCTGGGGGTGTGGGACGCGCTGACCGCCCGGGAGATCCTCGAGATGATGGGTCGGCTCTACGGGCTCGACCGGGACGTCGTGCGCTCCCGGTCGGGGCAGCTGCTGGAGTGGCAGGAGCTGAGCACCCTCGCCGACGAGCCGGCGCGGGTGCTCTCCAGGGGCCAGCAGCAGCGACTGTCCCTGGCGCGGGCCGTCATCCACGAGCCCCAGGTCCTGCTGCTGGACGAACCGGCCTCCGGGCTGGACCCGGGATCCCGGGTCCGGTTGCGGGACGACCTGCGGCAGATGGCGGCGGCCGGCAAGACGATCCTCGTCTCCTCCCACGTGCTCTCCGAACTGGACGAGATGGCGGACGTGGCCGTGTTCATACAGGACGGCCGCACCGTCCGGGTCGAGGACCTGAGCGGTGACGGTGCCACCGGGGGCCGGTACCTCATCACCGCCCTGGACGTCTGTCACCTGCTGCCCGTGCTGGAACGCTACTCGGTGGCGTACCGGCGGCAACCGGGCAGGCGCGAGGACTCGGTCAGCGTGGAGGTGAGCTCGGCCGAGGAGGCCGCGGACCTGCTGTCCACCCTGGTCGGGGAGGGCGTCCGCGTCGTCGCGTTCACGCCGGAGGCCTCCCGGCTGGAGACGGCGTACCTGGAACTGGACCGGATGCGCTCCGTCGCACCGCCCGCGCCCGGCGCCGGCGTGGACGACGACGTGCGGCCGGGAGCGCCCGGGACGGACGCCGTCGGGACGGACAGCGGTGCGAGCGGCGGTGCGAACCGCGCGTCGTGGCGCGCCGGCAGGGGGGAGGACCGGTGATGTCCCGGGTCGACGGGCTCGTGCAGGACGGCAGCGCCAGACTGGGCTGGGGACCGGCGCTGGCCACGGTGGTGCGGATGGACGTGCAGCAGCGGCTGCGCTCGCACACCTGGTTCATCATGCTGGCGGTCTGGTTCGTGGTCATCGGCCTGGTGACCTGGGGCGCGTTCGCCAGCTTCAACGTGCTCTCCGCCGAGGAACCGGTCGGGCCGGGCGCGGGCCGCTTCGTGTTCGAGGCCGTCGTCGGCTTCGTGCTGTTCTTCGGCCTGCTCGTGGCCCCGGCGGTGTCCGCCAGCACGATCAGCGGAGGCCGGTCCGGGGGGACGCTCGCGGTGATGCAGGTGACCCTGCTGACGCCGGGCCAGTTGCTGCTGGGCAAGTGGCTGGCGTCCTGGATCGCCGCGCTGGCCTTCCTGGCCACGGCGCTGCCGTACATCGTGGTGGCCATGTCCATGGGCGGCCTGGACGTCTCCGGCCTGGTGGTCTTCGTGGCGATGGTGGCGGTCGAGCTGGGCGTCGTCTGCGCGGTCGGCACCGCGGCGTCCGCGGTGGCGGACCGTACCCTGTTCGCGGTGGTGGTCACCTACCTGCTGGTGGCCCTGTTCACCTTCGGCACGCTGGTGTCCTTCGCGCTCACCATGCCCCTGACCCAGACGACGATCCCGGCGAACAACCCCCGGTGGGCCGTGGCCGAGGGCGAGGTCGCCCCGGAGGGGCCCGAGACCTGCTTCGGGCCGCTGGTCCCGCAGACCGCCTACGACACCCGGACGACGTACTGGGTGCTCGCCGCCAACCCGTTCGTGGTGGTCTCCGACGCCGTGCCGACGCCGGCCCGGGTCCCCTACGATGCCGACGACCCGGACACCTGGGCGCCGGACGGGGTGATGACCACCATCTCGTTCGGGGTGCGGTACCTGCAGCGGCCACCCGAGATGAACGTGCTGTGCGCGCACGGTGAGCCGGCGGAACCGGGGGACGAGGAGGCCTGGCGCGGCACGCCCGTCTGGCCCCTGGGCCTGGGCCTGCAGTGCGTGGTGGCCGGCGGGCTGCTCGCGTGGGGCCGCTTCCGCCTGAGCACCCCCGCGGCCCGTCTGCCGCGGGGCCACCGGGTGGCCTGACCGAGGGCCGGCACAGGTCCCTAGCGCGTGCCGATCTGTCCCTCGCCGAGCACGGCCCGGAGGAACTTCCGGGTGCGCTCGTGGGCGGGGGCGGTGAACATCGTGTCCGGGTCGGCGTCCTCCACGATCGATCCGCCGTCGAACATCAGCACGCGGTCGGAGACGTCCCGGGCGAACTGCATCTCGTGGGTGACGATCAGCATGGTGATGTCCGTGTCCTCCGCGATGCGCCGCAGGATGCCCAGGACCTCTCCCACGATCTCCGGGTCCAGCGCCGAGGTCACCTCGTCCAGCAGCAGGATCTCCGGATCCATGGCCAGGGCGCGGGCGATGGCCACGCGCTGCTGCTGGCCGCCGGACAGGGAGGAGGGGTGGGCGTCGGCCTTGTCATCCAGGCCCACCTGGTGCAGCAGGTCCCTCGCCCTGCGCGTGGCCTCGGCCCTGGACTGGCCGAGCACGTGGATGGGGGACTCGGTGATGTTCTGGATCACGGTCATGTTCGGGAACAGGTTGAACTGCTGGAAGACCATCCCGATCCGGGTACGGGTCCTCTTGATCTCGCGGTTCGACAACCGCACGCGCCTGCCGTCCACGATCCGGTGGGTCAGCGGGTCCCCGTCGATGAGGATCATCCCGTCCGTGGCCTCCTCCAGGGTCATGACCAGCCGCAGGATGGTGGTCTTGCCCGAACCGGACGGGCCGATCAGGGTCACGCGCTCACCCCGGTTGACGTGGAAGTCGAGGTCCTTGAGCACCACGTTGTCCCCGAAGCGCTTCTCCACGTCCCGGAACTCGATGATCGGGGTGTCAGCGGTGTCAGCGGTGTCAGTGGGCGTAGGCAAGGCGCTTCTCCATTCGGCGGATGAGGACGGAGGTCGGGTAGCTGGCCAGCAGGAAGATGATGCCGGCCAGGGTGATGGCCTCCACGTAGCGGAAGTTGTTGCCGCCGAAGATCTGGGCCGCGTTGACCATCTCGACCACCCCGATCACCAGGAGGAACGGCGTGTCCTTGAACATGGAGATCGCGTAGTTGCCCAGTGCCGGCACCGTGGCCCGCAGGGCCTGTGGGATGACGACGGCGGCCCAGGTGCGGCGCGTGGACATGGACAGGGCCGTGGTGGCCTCCCACTGGCCCTTCGGCACCGCGTCGATCCCCGCGCGGTACACCTCGGACATGTAGGTGGAGTAGTGGATCCCGAACACCACGATGCCGATGGTCATGGCATCGAACATCAGGAACGCGTAGTAGGCGAACAACAGCTGCACGACGATCGGGGTCATGCGGATGAAGGCCACGACCCACTTGACGATCCCGGAGACCGGTTGCGGGGCCAGGCGGATCAGCATGGCCCACACCAGTCCCAGCACCGCGGCGATCGCCGTGCCCACGACCGTCACCAGCAGGGTGACCGTGAGGAAGCCCTCGAGCACGGGTGGGAGGGCGCGGAAGAACATCTCCCAGTCCCAGATCTCTGCCTGCTCCTGCATCAGGTCCCCCTCCCCGCGGTGGCCAGGCTGTCCTTGCCGGTCGGCGTCGGAGAGAGGATCTCACGCAGGGATGGACCCCGGCCGAGCCGGTGCTTGGCGCGGGCCTCGAGGGCGTTCATGACGAGCGTGAGCGCGAGAGCCAGCACGAAGTACCCCACGAGCCCGACGACGGCGTACGCCCAGGTCGTGTCCGTGACCCGGCGCAACTGGTCCAGGTGGAAGGTGAAGTCCTGCAGCAGGATCACGCTGACGATCGCGGTGCCCTTGAGCAGGTGGACCATCAGGCTGGCCAGGGAGGGGATCATCAGCGCCCAGGCCTGCGGGAAGATCACCCGGCGCATGCGGTGCACCGGTGACATGGACAGCGCCGTGGTGGCCTCCCACTGGCCCCGCGGCACGGAGGCGATGGACCCCCGGACCACCTCGGCGGCATACGCGCCGTAGTTCAGCCCCAGGGCCAGGACGCCCACGACCATCCCCGGCAGGTCGATCCCGAACTGCGGCAGGACGAAGAAGATGAAGAACAGCTGGACCACCAGGGAGGTCCCCCGGAAGAACTCGATGATGATCCGTCCGGGCACGGCCAGGGCCCTGGTGGGGGCCCCGGCCATCAGCCCGAGGATGATCGCCAGGACGAGGGCCAGGGCCGAGCCGAGGACCGTGAGCTGGATGGTCACCCACAGCCCCTCGGCCAGGAACGGCCAGGCCTCGACGGTGGCCTGGATGTTCTCCAGCACGGTGCGTCAGCCCAGGTCGCCGGAGCAGAGCTGCTCGGTGGTCAGGTCCTTCGGCGGCAGGTTCTCGGCGGTGAAGCCGTAGTCCCCCACCACTGCCAGGTAGGACTCCTCGGACTCGGTGACCGAGGCCAGGGACTCGTTGTAGGCCTCCACCAGCTCCGTGTCCTCTTGGCGGAAGACGGTGGCGCCGGCGCCGATCTGCTCGACGCCGTCGATCACCTGCACGAAGGCCTCGGTGGTCTCCACCCCGGCGTCCGGGTTCTCCTCGGCCATGATGTTCAGCGAGATCGCGGTCATGGCGAAGGCATCGGCACGGCCGTTGGCCACGGTGTCCATGCCGGTCTGGGCGTCCGGGACGGACTGGACCTTGAGGCCGAGCGACTCGGCGTAACCGGCTTCGATGCCGCCGGCCAGGACCGCCAGGTTGATGTTCTCACCGGCGTCGGTCTTCTCCTTGACGGAGTCGAGATCCGTGAGGTTCTTCGGATTGCCCTCGGCGACCATCAGGGTGGTGGTGTACATGATCTCCGGATCGGAGAAGGCCGCCTGGGCGCAGCGGTCCGGGAGGATGGACATGCCGGCGGAGACCGCGTCGAAGCGGCCCGCGGTCAGTCCCGGGATCAGCGAGTTCCACTCCACCAGTTCGGCCTCGACGTTCTCGATGCCCATGTCCGCGAAGATCTTCTCGTGCATGGCCACGGTGGCCCCCGCCGGTTCCCCGCCCTCCAGATAGGAGTAGGGGACCTCGCCGGCGATCCCGACGGTGATGGTGCCCTCCTGCTGCAGGCGCTCCAGGGTGTTGCCCGCGGCGGCGGTGCCGCCCTCGCCTTCGCCTCCTCCACCGCCCCCGCACGCCGTGAGCACCAGGGCCGAGGCGGTCAGCAGGCCCAGTCCCAGCAGTCGCCTCCGGGGGGAACCGGGATTGTGGGAGGCCGACGTGGACTGGTCGGTGGGGGTGGGGACGGTCATGGTCTGCTCCTCAACCTCCCGGCCCCCGGGCTGCCGGCGAGGGGCCGGTCGTGCGAATGATGACGGTGCGAAGGGTGTGCGAGGCGGATTCCGGTCCGGTACCAGGCCGAGGATGGCCTGCCCGGCGACCGGAATCACCGCTAGTGAGGCAACTGATTTCCGACGCTAGCAGAATGTGATCTGGCACACCATGGGATCGTCGACCGGAAGAATGTCGACAATATAACGATCCGCATGGCAGGATCTGGCCCACACGCGCCCTCGGGATCCATCGGACCGTCCCGCCCCGGGCGCGCATCGAGCGGCCGTGTCCCGTGCCGGACGCACCGGTGCGTGGAAAGGAAGACCCGCATGAACACGCCCACGGCACCGGAACCGTCCCGACGCGACGGCCTGGTGGCCCGTCCGCTGGTCAAGGTGGTCCGGCGCCCGTCCACGGTGGACCTCATCGCCGTGGAATTGCGCGCTGCCATCTACGGCGGAACGCTGCGGCCG
Source organism: uncultured Citricoccus sp. (assembly GCF_937871995.1). Classification (NCBI taxonomy): domain Bacteria; kingdom Bacillati; phylum Actinomycetota; class Actinomycetes; order Micrococcales; family Micrococcaceae; genus Citricoccus; species uncultured Citricoccus sp. Next base: position 34,742 of record NZ_CALMQR010000032.1, read on the forward strand.
GGTTCCTCGGTGCGCGAGGCGGAGATCGCCGCCCAGCTGGGCGTGAGTCGGGGTCCCCTGCGCGAGTCGGCCCAGCGGCTGGTCCAGGAGGGACTCCTCGTGACCCGGCCCGGAGCGGGCCTGCGGGTGGCCACGATCGACCGGGACGAGGTGGAGGACCTCTACCAGGCGAGACTGGCGATCGAGGGTCACGCCGTACGCGTCCTGTCCGGTCTGGACGAGGCGCAGCGGGACGAGAGGGTGGGCACGGTGCGAGACCTGCTGGCCGCGCTCGAATCGGCCGTGGAGGCGGGCACGGACGCCCGGCGGATCGGGGACGCCGACCTGGACCTGCACTACGGCCTCGTCGAAGCCACGGGGAACCACCGGCTCACCGCGTACGCGTCCACGCTCATCGTGCAGACCCGCATCGCCGCGCTGTCCCACCGGGAGGGCTACGTGGTGCGGACCGACATCCTGGACGTTCACCGCAGCCTGTTGCGCCAGGTCGCCGACGGCGACGCCGAGGGGGCCTGCCGCACGCTGGGCGAGCACTTCCGCCAGACCGTGGACCGGCTCCGGGGTGACCTCGCGGAACCGTTCAGCACGGTCGCCGGACGGCCTGACGGTTCGGGCTACACGTTCAACCCGCTGGCATAGTCCCGGTGCGACGGATCACCCGGTGACGCTGCGGCGGCCCTCGAAGGCGCGTCCCAGTGTCACCTCGTCCGCGTACTCCAGGTCGCCGCCGACGGGCAGTCCGGAGGCCAGCCGCGTGACCTTCAGGCCGGTGGCCCCGAGCATGCGCGACAGGTAGGTGGCCGTCGCCTCGCCCTCCAGGTTCGGGTCGGTGGCGAGGATGACCTCCTCGATCGCGGCATCCTGGAGGCGGGTGAGCAACTCCCGGATGTGCAGCTGGTCCGGCCCGATGCCGGCGATCGGGTTGATCGCCCCGCCGAGCACGTGGTACCTGCCGCGGAAGGTCCGGGTGCGCTCGATCGCCATGACGTCCTTGGACTCCTCCACGACGCACACCTGGGAGGGGTCCCGGCGCTCGTCCCGGCAGATCGAGCACGTCTCCTGCTCGGAGACGTTGAAGCAGATCGTGCAGAGCTTGACCTTGTCCTTCACGGTCCGGATGGCGTCCGCGAGCCGCAGCATGTCCTCGGGGTCGGCCTCCAGGATGTGGAAGGCGATGCGCTGGGCGGACTTGGGGCCGATGCCGGGCAACCGCCCGAGTTCGTCGATCAGGTCCTGGACCGCACCTTCGTACACGTTACCGACCACTTTCCGCGTTGGATCACTGCCCCCGGGCCCGGACGAAAGGACGTTGTCCGGGCGGCTCTCAGATCAGGACAGGGGGCTTCCGTCCAGCATCCGTTCCTCCACGAGGCGTCCGCCGAGCAGGCGTTCGACCACCTTGCGTCCGGCCATGCCGGACTCCTCGATGGTGACGTCGTCGTCGCTGGGAACGTCGTCCCAGTCTACGGACCGTCCCGGGCCGGGGCGGGCAGCACCGCCGGGTGCGTGGCTGTCCGCCGCCGGTCCCGTGGCGGCCGGGCCGGTCCCGGGCGACGGCGACCCCGGTCCCGGGACGTTGCCCCCCGCCCCCGGTCCGGGATCCCCGACCGGCCCGGCGGGCCGGCCGGGCGTGGGCGGGGGAGCGCCGTCCTGGGTGCGCTGGTACTGCTCCATCATCTGCTGGAAGCGACTGGCCCGGCGGTGGTGCGGGGTGCCGTCCGTCCCGGTCCCGGACGCCGGCGCCGAGGAACCGGCCTCGGGGGCGCTGCTGGCGGAGGCCCCGGAACCGCGGCGGGACATGCGTGCCTCGAACTCGGCCTGCAACTCCGCCTCGGGACGGGCGAAGGACGGGATCCCTCCGCGGCCGGGTTCGGGCCGGGGGGCCGCGCCGGCGTCGGACACCGGCCGCGGGATCGACCCCTGGCCGGGCTCCGGGCGGGGAATCCCCCCGAGGCCGGGTTCCGGCCGCGGGACCGGCCGCTCGCCCCAGGACGGACGCGTGTCCGAATAGACGTCGTCCCGGTCCTCCTCGTCCGGCTCGGGGGGAGGCGGGAACGCGTCGTCGTGCGGCTCCTCTCCGTACCAGTCGGACACGGGGACGGAATCGGCCTCCAGGTCCTCCGGCGGGGGCGGGGTGCCCGGACCCGTGGCGCCCTCCTCGACGGGCTCGGACTCCGTCTCCAGGTCCTCGTCATCGGGGGTGTCGTCGGGCAGGCCGTCGGACATGCCAGTGCGATCCGGCCACGGAGCTGCCGTGGACGCCGGTGTCATGTGGTCCGGCGTGGCGGGCTCCGGCGCGGTCGGCTGGGGCACGGCCGCCTCGGGTGCCGGGGGCGGTGGCACCGGGGAGACGGGCTCCGGGCGCGTGGGGGCCGCCGGTCCGGGCGAGGGCGGGGCCGCTGCCGGGGTGGCGTCGCGCGCGGTCCGGTCCGGCACCGCGGGCTCCTCTACTGCATCCGGTCGGGGGGCCGCCGGGACGGGGCGGCCCTCAGCTTTTGGGCCGGGACCACCCGCCGGGGCGGACCCTCCGGTGATGAGGTCCAGACGCGGCTGGATGCCCAGGACCGCGTGCACCGCCTGGGCGATCACCTGGTCACCGCCGCGGCGCTGGACCGTGTCCCGGGGGCCGTCCCCGGAGAACCCGATGGTCAGCAACTGGCCGTCGAACCCCGCGACCGAGGCGTTCTGCGAGACGAGCATCCAGACCAGCCGGGAGTGTTCCTCCAGGTAGGCGAGCACCTCCGGCCAGGCCCGGCGGATCATCTCGACCTGCGAGGCGGAGGCCCCCGGCTGGCCCTGGGCCGACGGGGCCGGGGTCGACCGGTCCAGCGCCGACCGGTCCGGGGCCGGTGCCTCCCGTGACGACGTGTCGTGCTGAACCTGTTCCTCTCCCGCTCGGGAGGGCGCGTGCTCCTCCGGACGGGCGTCCCCGGCGGTGGCAGGAGCGGTCCGGGACGTCTCGGGCCGGGACGTCCTGGCCGGGACCTGCTCCGCGGGAGGCGCGGCCGGGCCGCCCTGGGCGGGCGCCTGCTCGCGCCGGACCGGTGCCGGCTCGGCAGGCTCGGTCCCCTGCGCGGTGTGCCCCACCGCCGGCCCGGGGCTCACCGGTGCCGGCTGCTCGGCCGAGGACGGAACCGGCCGGTCGGCCTCGGGACTCTGGGGCTGGTCGGCCTGCTGGGCCCGGTCGGCCTGCTGGGGCTGGGGCTCCGGCATGACACCCCAGCCACCACCCCAGTCCGCGGACGGGGTGACCTGCGGCCGGGAAGCCCCGGGCGCGGGAGCCGGCGAGGGGGCGGAGGCCGGCGAGGGGGCGGAGGCGGGCGTGGACTGGTCCTCGGCACGCTTCATCGCGGCACGGGCCAGGGCGGCCCCACTCAGGCCGGTCGGAGCACCGGAGGGCGCCTCGCCCTGCGTCGGGGCGGCGAAGGAGCCCGGGGCGCCGGTGGCCGGGCCCGGGGCGCGCACGGTCGCGCCGGCGTCGGGGGCCTCGGGGGTGCCCCCGTAGGCGAGGCGACGTTCGATCCGGTCCAGCCGGGCGGCCAGTCCCCGCTCGGTGGCGTCCGAGGAGGGCAGCATGAGCCGGGCCATGAGCAGTTCGAGATGCAGGCGTGGGCTGGTCGCCCCGACCATCTCCGTCAGCGCCTGGTTGGTGATGTCCGCCGCCCGGGAGATCTCGCCGGCGCCGAGCTGCGCGGCCTGGGCCTCGAGGCGGCGCAACTGGTCGTCGGGCATGCCGTGCAGCACGGAGGAGGCGGCGTCCGGCATGGCCTTGACGATCACCAGGTCCCGGAAGCGCTCCAGGAGGTCCTCCACGAAGCGCCGCGGGTCCTGGCCGGACTGGACCACCCGGTCCACCACGCGGAAGACGGTCTGCGAGTCGGCGGCGGCGACGGCGTCCACCACGTCGTCCAGCAGGGCGCCGGGGGTGTAGCCGAGCAGGTTCACGGCCAGGTCGTAGCCGATGCGTCCCTCGGCCGCGCCGGCCATGAGCTGGTCCAGCACGGACAGGGTGTCACGGACGGATCCCCCGCCGGAGCGGATCACCAGGGACAGCACCCCCGGCTCCACGTCCACGCCCTCCTGCACGCACAGCCGCTCGAGGTACTCCATCAGCGGCTCGGGCGGCACCAGGCGGAAGGGGTAGTGGTGCGTGCGGGAACGGATGGTCCCGATCACCTTGTCCGGCTCCGTGGTGGCGAAGATGAACTTGATGTGCGGAGGCGGCTCCTCCACGATCTTCAGCAGGGCGTTGAACCCGGCCGAGGTGACCATGTGCGCCTCGTCGATGATGAAGATCTTGTAGCGGTCCCGCACCGGGGCGAAGGTCGCGCGCTCGCGCAGGTCCCGGGCATCGTCCACGCCGCCGTGGCTGGCCGCGTCGATCTCGATGACGTCCAGGGCGCCCGGACCGCCGGTGGCCAGTTCCCGGCAGGAGTCGCAGGTGCCGCAGGGGTTCGGGGTGGGCCCCTCGGCACAGTTCAGGCAGCGCGCGAGCACTCGCGCGGACGTGGTCTTGCCGCAGCCGCGGGGCCCGGAGAACAGGTAGGCGTGGTTGACCCGGTCCTTGGACAGCGCGGTCATCAGGGGCACGGTGACGTGTTCCTGGCCAATGACGTCCTCGAAGGAGTCGGGACGATAGCGGCGGTACAGGGCAGTGGTCACCCTTGGAACCTTAGCTTCTCCGGGGCCCGCTCCGCAGGGCGGGCCAGGGCGTGTGGAGGAGTCCACGGCACGCGCGGCACGCCCTCCGGATCGAAGTGCGCCAGGGCGTGTTGCAGGTCACCGCCCGGCAGCTGGAGTGAGCCCAGCAGCAGGTCCCTGACCCGCCCGGGCGACCAGCCGCCGTCGGGAACGCCGGGGGCGCCCTCGGGCAGTGCGGCGAGGTCCTCGAGGGTGACGGCGCCGTCCCGCTTGGCCAGGCGCTGGCCCGCCTCGTTGAGCACCAGGGGTACATGGACGTACTCGGTCTCCGGTGCCGGCAACCCCGTCCGCCGTGCCAGCAGCCGGGCGAGCCAGTCCTGCCGGGGTGTCGAGGAGAGCAGGTCGTCCCCGCGGACCACCTGGTCGATGCCCTGCGCGACGTCGTCCACCACGACGGCGAGGTTGTAGGCGAAGGCCCCGTCGTTGCGGCGCACCACGAAGTCGTCCACGGCGGCGGTGACCGGACCGTGCAGCCGGTCCGTCGCGGTGTGGACGGGGGCCGGTCCCCCGGGCTGTCCCGCGGCCGCGGCCGCGTCGATCCGCAGGGCGGCAGGCCGTTCCCGGCGCCGGCGCTCGCGCTCGGCCGCGGAGAGCCGGCGGCACGTGCCCGGATAGGACCCCGGGGGCAGGACGTTCAGGGGGGCGACGCCTGACGGGCTGACGGGGGAGTCGGCGGGGGAGTCCCCGGGTAGGCGCTGCGGGGCCGGTGCCGGGTGGGGCGCGCTGGTGGCCTCGGCGATGTCCCTGCGGGTGCAGAAGCACTCGTACACGAGCCCGTCCGCGGCGAGGGACTCCACGGCGCGCTCGTAGTGTTGCGTCCGCTCGGACTGGCGGACCGGTTCACCGTCCCAGTCCAGGCCGATGGCCCGCAGGTCGGCCAGCTGGGACTGCTCGGCACCGGACCGGACGCGGTCCAGGTCCTCGATCCGCATCAGGAAGTCCCGTCCCGAGTGGCGGGCGAACAGCCAGGCCAGGATCGCGGTGCGGAGATTGCCCAGGTGCAGGGTGCCGGAAGGGCTCGGGGCGTAACGGCCAGCGGGCATGGCACCTCCGACGGGACTCCGGGTGGGGAGGACGTTAAAGACCCCCCACGCACCTGCCAGAGCCCACCTACCCTTGCTACCTTCCGGTCCTGGGGGAGTTCAGCGAGATGACACCACGTGAGGGGCCGGCATCCAGCATACCAGCGTCCGGGCGACGGGCCGACGCCGAGGCCGCCAGAGCGCCCGGCCGGCCTCGATTGGTCCCGGGGCCCGGATGTCAGGTACGATGAATCCTGCTCTTGCGTCGGCTGCCCTCGTGCGGCCGGCCGGAGCGACTGAGGAGGATTCGCCTAGCGGCCTATGGCGCACGCCTGGAACGCGTGTTGGGTTAACGCCCTCGGGGGTTCAAATCCCCCATCCTCCGCCAGTGGCGGCGGCCCCGACCGGACATGATCCGGCCGGGGCCGCTTTTTTTGTGCCCGGATTCGTCCGGGAAACCTGAACAACCTGTCAACTGACCAGGCTTTGGCTTACTCTGTGACGGTCATCACGTGTGCCGTGGAGACAATCACATCGCATCGGTCGTGGCCGTGGGGCCACCCTGACGAAGGAGTACCGGCATGAGCGCCGTGGCCGAATCGAGTTCAGCACACCACCTGGACAGGAAGAACCTGCGTCGGGTGGTGACCGCATCCATGGCCGGCACGGTCGTGGAATGGTACGAGTTCTTCCTCTACGCCACTGCGGCGACCATCGTCTTCAACAAGATCTTCTTCCCGGCCGGCGGCAGTGAACTGGACGCGATCATCAACGCGTTCCTCACCTACGCGGTCGGCTTCGTCGCCCGGCCGATCGGCGGCATCGTCTTCGGGCACTTCGGGGACAAGTACGGCCGCAAGGGCCTGCTGCAACTGGCCATCATCCTGGTCGGCGTCACTACCTTCCTGATGGGCTGCCTGCCCACCTTCGACGCCGTGGGGTACGCGGCCCCGATCATGCTGGTCATCCTGAGGTTCTTCCAGGGATTCGCCGTCGGTGGGGAGTGGGGTGGCGCCGTCCTGCTGGTCTCTGAGCACTCACCGGACAAGGAGCGCGGCTTCTGGGCATCCTGGCCCCAGGCCGCGGTGCCGATGGGAAACCTGCTGGCCACCGTGGTGCTGCTCGTCCTGAACGGCGTGCTCTCCGAGGAGGACTTCCTGGCCTGGGGCTGGCGGATCGCGTTCTGGCTGTCAGTGGTGATCGTGGCCGTCGGGTACTACATCCGCACCAAGGTCACCGACGCCCCGATCTTCCAGGAGGCCAAGGCCGAGCTGGAGCAGAACGCGAAGGCCGGCTACGGCGTCATCGAGGTCCTCAAGCGCTACCCCCGCGGTGTGTTCACGGCCATGGGCCTGCGCTTCGGGGAGAACATCCTCTACTACATGGTGGTGACCTTCTCCATCACCTACCTCAGCACGCAGCTGGACATGGAGACCGGGACCATCCTGCGGTTGCTGCTGGTCGCCCACGTCATCCACTTCATCGTGGTGCCGCTCGTCGGACGCATGACCGACAAGGTGGGCCGGCGCCTGCCGTACGCGATCGGGGCCACCCTGATGATCGGCTGGGGCTTCCTGGCCTTCCCGATGTTCAACACGAAGAACGAGTGGATCATCCTGTTCACGATCATCCTGGGCCTGATGGTGCACGCCCTGATGTACGCCGGCCAGCCGGCCATCATGTCCGAGATGTTCCCCACCCGCATGCGGTACTCCGGGGTCTCGCTCGGCTACCAGGTGACCTCGATCGTGGCCGGTTCGCTGGCCCCGATCATCGCCACCACGCTGCTGCGTGACTTCGGCAGCTGGGTCCCGGTGTCCATCTACATCGCCATCGCCGCGGTGGTCACCCTGATCGCCGTGGCGGTCGCCCGGGAGACCGTCGGGTCCTCCCTGCACGAGCTGGACGACGTGGACCGGCAGCGGCTCGCCGCCGGGGACTGACCGTGCGGCATCGTGGCCGGTCCGGGCCCCCCCTTCCGCCAGGGGGCCCGGACCGGCCATGCTGTCCATGACCCACAACACACGAGGCAGGAGCAGCGATGACGCGCTACGCATGGATCGGGCTGGGCAACATGGGCGGGCCGATGGCCGCCAACCTGGTCGCCGCAGGGCATCAGGTCCGAGGGGTGGACCTGAACGAGCAGGCGGCCGCCGCGGCCGCGGAATCGGGAGTGGAGGTCGTCGGTTCCATCGCGGAGGCCGTCCGGGACGCCGAGGCGGTGTTCACCATGCTGCCCAAGGGCGAACACGTCCGTGCGGTGTTCGACGGACCGGACGGGATCTGGGCCCATGCCCCGAAGGACGCGCTGCTCTGCGACTCCTCCACCGTGGACATCGAGACCAGCCGGTGGTGCCACGAGGAGTCGGAGGCGCGGGGCTTCGCCTTCGCCGACACCCCGGTCTCCGGTGGCACCTCCGGGGCCGCGGACGCCACGCTGTGCTTCATGATCGGTGGCGAACCCGCCGCCGTGGAGCGGTCCTCCGAGCTCGTGGGGCCCATGTCCGGGAAGGTCATCGCCGCCGGCGGGCCGACCGCGGGGACCGCTGCCAAGATCTGCAACAACATGATGCTGTTCATCACCCTGATGGCGAACTCGGAGGGCAGCCAGCTCGCGGCCCGGCTCGGCCTGGACCCGAAGGTGTTCTGGCAGATCGTCTCCGTCTCCTCGGGCCGCAGCTGGTCCCAGCAGACCTGGTACCCGGTGCCGGACATCATCCCGACGGCGGCCGCCAACAACAACTTCGAGGCCACCTTCCGCGTCGACCTGGCCGCGAAGGACGTCGGCCTCGCCCTGGCCGCGGGGGCGCAGACGGGCGTCCGGCTGCCCGCGGCCCAGCTCATCGCCTCACAGCTGCAGGAGCTGATCGACGAGGGGTACGCCGACCGGGACTGCTCCCTGGTGGCACTGCTGTCCACGCCGGACGGTGTCCTGGACGGCTTCACCCCGGACGCGTCCGAGGCCGGCGGGCGATGAACGCGGCGTCCTCCGGCTCCCGGCCCGGCCCGATCACCATCCGCGGGGCCGTGCTGGAACGTATCGGGGCGGAGCGCCCCTATGCGCGGTCAGTGCCGTTGCGGGTGCAGGAGCTGACGCTGGACCCGCCCGGCCCGGGGGAGCTCCTGGTGCGCATCGAGGCGGCCGGGCTGTGCCATTCGGACCTGTCGGTCGTGGACGGCAATCGTGTCCGCCCGGTGCCGATGCTGCTGGGCCACGAGTCCGCCGGGACCGTCGAGGCGGTCGGATCCCAGGTGGACGACGTCGCGCCCGGGGACCGCGTCGTCATGGTCTTCCTGCCGCGCTGCGGCGAGTGCGCCGAGTGCCGCACGGAGGGACGGCTGCCGTGTGCGCGCGGATCGGCGGCCAACAACGCCGGTGAGTTGCTGGGCGGTGGACGCCGGCTGCACCGGGCCGCAGGGGACCAGGCCGCGGGCACGTCCGCGCTGGAGGACGTCCATCACCACCTGGGCGTCTCCGGGTTCGCCACCCACGCCGTGGTGGACCGCCGCTCCGTGGTGCCGATCGGGGCGGACGTGCCGGCCGGCGTCGCCGCCGTGCTGGGCTGCGCCGTGCTCACCGGAGGCGGTGCCGTGGTCAATGCGGCGCGGCCGGGGCCGGAGGACGACGTCGTCATCGTGGGCCTCGGCGGCGTGGGCATGGCGGCACTGCTGGTCGCCCGCGCGCTGACGTCCGGGACGGTCACGGCCGTCGACCAGCAGGAGTCGAAGCTGGACCTGGCCCGTCGCCTCGGGGCGGACCGGGCCCTGACGCCGCGACAGGCCGAGGAGGCCGGCATCCGGGCAGGGGCCGTCGTCGAGGCCGCCGGTCACCCGCGCGCGTTCGAGACCGCGGTGCGGCTGACGGCCCCGGGCGGGACGACGGTCACGGTGGGGCTGCCCGCGCCGGACGCGGTGGCCGAGATCAGTCCGCTGGTGCTGACGGCGGAGGCCCGCACGATCGTGGGGTCCTACCTGGGCTCCGCGGTGCCCGCGCGGGACATCCCCCGGTTCGAACAGCTCTGGCGCGAGGGGAGGCTGCCCCTCGAGGAACTCATCTCCGGCACGATCCGGTTGGAACAGGTCAACGAGGGCATGGACCGGCTGGCCGACGGGCTGGCGGTGCGGCAGGTCATCGAGTTCTGAGCTGCTGGGCCTGTCGGTCCGGCCCTCACGCCTCACTTCCCCGTCTGACCTCGGCGGATGGGGGCAGAACACGTGGAAGACAGGTGTGTGTCCTCCGCGGGTCCCGGTCGGGCCTGCGTCAGGATGTCCTCATGTCTCGTATCTCATGGAAGACCCAGCGCGTGCTGGGCGGCGCCGCACTGGCCTGCACCCTCCTGCTCACCAGTGCTGTTCCGGCCCTCGGGGCCGTGCCCTCCTCAGGAGCCTCGTCACCAGCCGTCCCGGCGGCCCTCATCCACCAGGCCGTCACAGCGCCAGGAACCACGACGGCGAGCGTGACCGCCGCACCGGGGGAGCTGGTCGCTGCCACCCCCCGGATCACCGGCGCTCCGCGCGTCGGCGAGAAGCTGACCGCGATCGTGGGCTACTGGACGCCCGGTACCAGGACCACGTACCAGTGGTACCGCGCCGGCCAGCGCATCACCGGTGCCACGGCCAAGACCTACACCGCCACGGTGCACGACATGGGCAAGGCGCTGACCGTCGCGGTCACCGGTTCCCAGGCCGGGTACACCACCAGGACGGTCACCTCCGCTGCCTTCGGTCCCCTCGCGGCCGGCGTGCTGACCGCTCCGGTGCCGAAGGTCCCCGCCGCACCGAAGGTGGGTCAGAGGCTCACGGCCAGCGTGGGGAACTGGACGGCCGGCACGGTCCTGAAGTACCAGTGGTACCGCAACGGCTCGGGCATCAAGGGCGCCACGGCCAAGAGCTACACCGCCACGGCGTCCGACCGCGGCAAGGCGCTGACGGTCAAGGTCACCGGGTCCAGGATGGGCTACGCCACCAAGTCCGTGACGTCGGCGAAGTCGAGGGCCGTGGCCGCCGGAACGCTGAAGACGGCCGTGCCGAAGGTCTCCGGCACCGCCAAGGCCGGGATGAAGCTCACGGTCAGCCGCGGCAGCTGGACCACCGGGACGAAGCTGACCCAGCGGTGGTACCGCAACGGGGCCGCCATCTCCGGAGCCACCGGGACCGCCTACACGCTGAAGTCCGCCGACGCGGGCAGGACCATCACCGTGAAGGTGACCGGGTCCAAGGCCGGCTTCACCACGGTGACCAGGACCTCCGCCGGCGTGCGGGTCCAGGCCGCGGCCAGGCCGGCGGCGAAGCCCACACCGAAGCCCGTGTCCACCCGCACGGCACCGCGCGGGAAGAGCTGCCCGTCGACACATCCGATCAAGGGCAACGCCGACTCCGGTATCTACCATGTGCCCACGGGGTCCTACTACAGCCGGACCACCCCGGAGGAGTGCTTCAGGACGGAATCCGCCGCCAGGGCCGCGGGGTACCGCAAGTCCCTGCTTTGACCACGTCTCATCCTGCCTGAACGACCGAGGACCCGCCGTTCCTGATCATCCCGATCAGGAACGGCGGGTCCTTCGCGTCGTCGGGGCGTGACGGGCACTCCGCCCGTACGCCGGTGGGTCACCGCCCGGCGAGCTCCGGGTGGAACTTCTCCGTCACCTTCGGGTGCGCCCGCACGAAGCCCTTGAGCATGTTCGAGCCGAAGGAGGCCAGCATCGGGTTCTCGGGGTCATCGGAGACGCCACGGGCCTGGGCGGCCAGCTCCGCCGGCAGCTCCACGGGGTCGATGACGGCGTCGAGGCGGGGGGAGTAGAAGAACGGCACGGAGTACCGGTCCACACCCTCGTCCGGGGCCTGGGCGCGGTGGATGGTGGCCATCAGATAACCGTTGGTCGCGACCTCCAGCATCTCGCCGAGGTTGACCACCAGGGCGCCGTGGATCGGCTCGACCGGCAGCCACTCGTCCTGTCCGTAGGGACGCACCTCGAGCCCGCCCACCATGTCCTGCAGCAGCAGGGTGATGAAGCCGTAGTCGGCGTGCAGCCCCACGCCCTGGGTCCCCGCCTCCTTGACGCCGCCGACGTAGTGGGCCAGCTTGGCCATCCAGGCGCGGTCGCCGGAGAACGGCTCGGCGAAGTGGTCCTCGTCCAGCCCGATGGACACGCACAGGGCCTTCAGCAGATCCTCTCCGACCCGGTCCATCAGGGCGGTCCACGCCATGGCGGTCTGCTCCAGCTCCGGCATGTCGGCGGGCCACTGGTTGGGGCCCTGCAGGTGCCAGTACTCCTCACCGGGTCTGATGTGCTCGGCCGGCACCGGTTCGCGGTGGGGAGAGAAGTCGATCTGCTCGCGTGAGTCCGGGCGGCCCTGGGTGCGCTCGGCGCCGAGGGAGGAGTAACCCCGGTAGTGCGGGGAGTTCTGGTTGTGCAGGGCCAGCTTCTCCTCGTCCGGGCGGGCGAAGAACTCGGCGGTCACGCGGAACAGCTCGTCGACCTGTCCCTCGGCTGCACCGTAGTTGACGATCTGGAAGAACCCGACGTTGTGCGCCGCGTACCGCAACCGGTCCAGGAACTCGGGGGCGAAGCCCCCGTCGGCCGAACGCATGGTGGACAGGTCCAGGACGGGGATGTCCAGCGCGGCCTGTCCGGCCGCGGAGTCGGGGAGAGCAGGTGTCATACCACTAGTGAACGACGCCGGACCCTCCGGTGCGGGGCACGTTGCCTTCCGCTACCCCGGGTGACGTCATCCCGTCACGAACTGGACCCGGGGGTGCCGATGGTGTTCAATGCCCACTCCAGCAGCGCCTGGCCGGTCACCTCGTGGACCCCGTCGGCCGGGCCGAACCCCGATGCGGACAGGTCCCTGCTGGTCAGCACGGGGTATGGGGTCTCCGGGATGCCGTCCGCGGGCCGGGCGTCCACGTGGACGACGTCCGCCCCGTGGCCGTGCAGCCAGTCGGCCATCGCGTAGTCGGTCCGGGAATCACCACAGGTGAACCAGCGCACGGGCAGTTCGCCGTCGGCCGAGATGAGGTCCCAGGAACGGGAGGCCCCGAGGTCCTTGCCGCTGCTGCGGTGCTCGACGTCCGAGGAGATGATCGTCGGGTCGAGCTGGAACCCGTCCCCCGCTGCCTCCGCGTCCAGCAACCGGCGGACCCGGTCGTCGAACCGGGCCTGGTCCCGGTGGTAGCGCTCCAGGGACTCGCCCACGTTCATCTCCGCGGAGAACATCGCCAGCTTCGTGTCGTCGTAGAACATCGTCGCACCGAACTCGTCCTGCACCAGCCGGGCCAGGCGGGACTCGAGCTCCTCCGGCAACCGCATGCCGTCGTCGACCACCAGCCAGTCCGGCACCCCGGCGCGGCCGCCGATGTCCGGCAGGTCGCCGTCAGGAAGATCAGCGAAGGAGAACCGCACGGCGCCCTTCTCGCAGACCGCATGGAACCTCGCATCCGCCGGCAGGCCCGCCCGGCGCAGGGGTTCCGCCAGTTGCCGGGCCACGAACTCGGCCGAGCGGCCCGTGTTGAACACGACCGGATCGCCGCGGCGTGCCAGGGCCACCAGGGCGGTCAGGATCGCCTCCGGGACCCGTCGGGTCTTCGGGGAGGCGATCGGCCCGTCCACGTCGAGCAGGAATCCAGCGGAGGGGAGGGTGCGCATGGCCCCAGCCTAGGTCCACCCGGGGCCCGGCCCGCGCGAACCGGCCTCGTCCGGTCACCCACGGACCGCGGTGGTGGCATTCGGACTCGGCACCTCATCTGGGGTGTAATGGTCGTCACGGTCCGCGATCGCTGAAGGAGTGCGCATGGGCAGTGCGGGGGGAACCGACGGGCGGCATCCGGGGGGCTCGCGACCGCAGGAGTCGTTCCGGGATGACCCGCGGATCGAGGAGGACGGCCGGCGGATCTTCACGGAGGACGACCTGGACGGGTACTTCCGTGCGGTCGACCCCCGCCTGCTGGCGCGCGACCGCCGCCGACGGCACCGGCGTCACGGCCTCGTGCTGGGGCTCCTGGCACTGCTGGTGGCCGGACTGACCGTCATCGCCGTGCAGGTGTTGCGGGGCGAGTGGGCCATCCCTGGCTGGGAGGCGGCGCCTCCGGGAGAACCGCTGCTGTGCCCGGCCGGGACGTTCGGCTACGCCAAGGAGTCCCCCGTCGCGGTCTACAACGGCACCACCATCGGCGGCCTGGCCGGGGACGTGGCCAACGCTCTCGAGCAGCGCCGGTTCATCATCGACGGTGTCGGCAACAAGCGCTTCTCCACGTCCAGCATGGTGGCCGTCATCCTCTCCGGTCCGGCCGGCCGGGAGACCGCCCTCGCCCTCCAGCGGAACATCGAGGGTTCCGTCTACCGGCCCGACGACCGCCAGGAGGACACCGTGGACATCATCATGGGCACGAAGTACACGGGGCTCGTGCCCGCCGCGGACGTCGACCCGAGACCGGGGCCCCTGGACTGCCAGCGGCTCGAGACCGAGGCTGCGGGGGCCGTCCGCGACTGAACGACGGTGCGCGGAGGGAACCGCGCCGCGCCGGTGGTCAATCCTGTCACCGTCCGCCGCGGAGATTCCGCGCCGAGCGCAGGGCACGGCGGGCCAGGCGTCGCAGGTGCGAGGCCGCACCGGTGGCAGGCGTGTGTTCCCGGGGCGCGGGACCGGTGGCGGCGGGACCGGGAACGGCCGCTGCCGCGTCGCGGGGTACCCGGCGGACGGGAACGGGGCCGGTGATGCCGGCACCGGCCAGGGGCAGGAACGCCATGAGCGTGCCGGCGTCACCGCGTGCGTGGGACAACGGTCCGCCCGAGGCCAGGGACGTGCGGGCACGCCCGGCCGTGGGCTGGAACCACTCGGCGAGACCGGCGTCACCGGCCACCTGGAGCCCACCGTCCACGAGGGCTCCCACCTGGGCGTGGATGCCGGCGCCCTCCGGTACCTGCTCCGGGGCGTGCGCCAGGTAGTGGTCGAGCCGGTTCTGCGCCCACCGTTCGAAGACCGGAGCAGGACCGTTGACGACGTCGGCCGGGGCGCCGAAGGCGCGGACCACATGGCGCTCGGCCGGGTCCAGCGGCCCGCCCGCGGCGGCCAGGACTGCCTCGATGGTCTCCGGGGCGATGGACTTGGCCGGGTGGTCGTAGGGGGCCGCGGCCAGGCGGGGGTCCAGGACGGACAGCACGGCGGCGGTGAGTGAGCGGTTGCCGGGACCCCGGGACCAGGCGGGGCCGACCTGCGGCGGCGGGGCGACCGCGGACCCCTCCGGGGCGTGGGCCAGGGACACCAGTTGGCGTTGCATGAGCGGGCGGGGGCCGAGCATGTTCTGGATCGCGAACCGGCCACCGTGGATGGAATTGCGCACGCCCAGGTAGTGCCACTCCGTCGCGTGCGGCCCGTCCTCCGGGTCGATCCCGACCTCGTGCAGCACCTCGGAGGCGGAGACTGCCACGGCCGCGGCCAGTTGTGGGTCGGAGGCGGCGATCTCGGCGCGCAGGGCGGGGATGGACCGCCAGCCGTAGGCGCCCTTGTGCACGCCGGCCCCGTGGCCGCTGACCGTGAAGAACCCGGCACCGCCCACCCGGAACGAGGGCAGTGCCAGCTGATGGTTCAGTCCCAGGGAGTCCAGCAGCCAGACGGACAGCGGCGAGGCGAACTTCTCCAGGACGGGACGCGGTGCCGGCCGCCCCCCGGCGCCCACCGGGAAACCGAAACGATCGGAGAGGGCCTGCACGGTGTCCGCGTCCGCGCGGTTGGCGCGACCGAGGTTGGTGGTGTTGTACACCGTCACGTCCGAGGAGGGATCGGCCATGAGGGTCGCGGCCAGCACCAGCCGCGAGTCCACGCCGCCGGACAGCGCCACCCGGACGGAGGTCCCCGGGAACGCGGCCCAGGCCTGCGCCAGTGAGGCGGTCCGGGCGGCGGCCCGGCGGACCTGGTCACCCCATGAGCCGCTCACCGGGGCGAACACCTCGGGCCACGGGGACTGCTCGGTGCGGGCGGACCCGGCGCCCTCGGCGCTCACGGGCACGGCCAGGCAGGCGGCCGGCGGGAGCATCCGGACCTCGTGGCACAGGGTCGTGGTCGAGAGGGGGTGGTTGGCCATCGTGTTGGACCAGGCGGAGGCCAGGGCCGCGGCGGTGTCCACCGTGACCGGCAGGCCCAGGGCGGAGCGCAGGTCCACCAGCAGCGGCCAGGAGTCCGAGAGGGCCGCCAGGCCCGCTCCGGTGGTGTAGAGCAGGGGCAGTTGCCGGAAGAAGTCCGTGGTGGCGGTCAGGCCGTCCGGTGCCGCCTGCACCAGCAGGTGACAGCCATCCCAGTCCGCACCGGGGCTCGGGGCGATGGTGCCTCGGGCCGGTGCCGACCGGCGGTGCCAGTCGGCGAGCCCACCCGCGCCGAAGACCAGGGCGGTTCCCTCCGGGTCCTGGGCGTAACCGCGGAACAGGGTCACCCCGTGGCGGCCCATCGGGACCGTCCCCCCGGTGCCGTCAGTGCCGTCGGTGCCCGGTCCGGCGGGACCGGCGGGACCGGAGGGGGCCGAGGTCAGGAGGTCCCGCCGTGCCGCCCGGGCCACGTGGTGGAGGCGGGCCTGCCCGCCGGGGAAGTCCACCACCAGGTGGTCGTGCGCGTCCACGGGGCCCAGCCAGGCGGTGAACCGCTCCTCGAGGGCGCGGGGCACCACGGCGGTCAGGTACGTGGACATCAGTCGCGTCCCCGCAGGCCGCGGACGAGGCGCCCGGCTGCGCGGCGGGTGAACCGTGCCACCCGCCTGCCGGCCTGTTCGGGGCTGGCGAGGACGGGCGGCCGGACCCCGCTCGGTGAGCCCGCACCCGGAGTGGACGGGGTGGAGGGGCGGGCCGGGGTCCGCGGAGGCACGGGGCTGTCCAGGGGGGCGTCCGCGAGGGGCAGGAACGTCATCAACCGCCCGAACGAGCCACGCTGATGACCCATCGGCACCTTCTCCTGCAGCAGGGTGGCAGCGCGTTCCGCGAGTGGTCCGTACCACTCGGCCAGTCCGGCGTCGGCGGCGATCGCCCCGCCCCGGGCGACCAGGGGCGCCACGGAGGCACGGTCCGCGTCCACGGTGTGCCCCCAGGTCCGGGACAGGGACTGGAACGTCTCCGCCGCGCCGTGGTCGACGTCGGCCGGGACGCCGTACGTGGCCAGGGGCCAGAGCTCGCCGTCGGACAGGGGCCCGCCGACGACGCCCAGGATGGTGTCCAGGGTCTCCCGGTCCACGTCCTTCTGGGGGTCGTCGTAGGGCAGGGCGGCGAGTCCGGGGTCCAGCAGTGCCGTCAGCACGGTGGAGATGGAGGTGTTGAGCCGCGGCGCGTTGGAATCCGGATGCTTGCGCAGGGCGGCGGGCAGCGAGCGGGACGAGTCCGCCGGTACGTGGGCGAGCCGCCCCAGGTCCCGCTGCATCAGCGGCGGGCTGCCGAAATAGGTGGACAGGGTGAAGCGACCGCCGTGCAGGGCGTTGCGCAGCCCGATGTAGTGCCATTCGCTCGAGTCCGGGGACCGGGGATCCACCCCCACGGATCTCAGGTACCCGCGGCCCAGCGTGCCGGCGACGGCGCCCACACCCGGGTCCCACCGTTCCAGGCCCTCGGCGACGTCCATGAAGGGCCGCCACCCGTAGGTGCCCTTGAAGAGTCCTGCGCCGTGGCCGGTGAGCGTGTAGTGCCCAGGGCTTCCCACGCGGGGACTGGGCAACTGCAGCCGGTCGTGCAGGCCCAGGGAACCGGTCATCCAGACCAGGAAGCGATTGCGGTACCGGTGCAATTGGGGCGCAGGGGCCGAGGGGTTGTTGCCCAGCCGCAGCCCGGTGGCCTGTGCCAGGCCCTGGACCACGTCGTAGTCCCGCGAGGTGGCCGCGGCGGGTGCCGCTGTGGTCAGCGTGGTCGACTGCTGCTCCGGGTCGGCCCGCCGGGCCGCGGCCAGGACCGCCCGCGAGTCCGCGCCGCCGGACATGGACAACCGGAGGGAACCGCCGGGCAGGTCCCTCCAGGCGCGCAGCACCGAGGCCATGGACGCCGCGCCCTGACGGACCGTCTCCGCCCACGCCCCCGAGGGCTCCGCGAAGATCTCCGGGAACGGGGCCTGGTGCACGCGGGGCTCGTCGGCGCCCTCGGCCGTCCAGCGGACCGCGACCTGGGCGCCCACGGTCGCCATGCGGACCTGGGTGCAGGCGGTGCTGGTGTCCAGGGGGTGTTCGGTGATGGCCCGGTCGGTGGCCATGGCACAGACGGTCGCGGTGTTGATGCTGACGGGCAGGCCCAGGGCGGTGCGCAATCGGACCAGTAGTTGCCAGGAGTCCGAGAGGGCGAGCAGTCCGTTGCCGGAGGTGTAGAGCAGCGGCAGCATCCGGAAGAAGTCCGTGTGCGCGGTCAGTCCCTCGGGATCCCACGCCACGGCCAGGTGCGTCCCCTCCCATTCGCGACCGTGCCGGCCACCGATGAGGCCGGATCCCGAGTCGTACACCGCGTCCGGGTCCCTCTCGGCGAGGGCCGCGGCACCGGCGCCGCCGAACACGAGGGTGTCCCCTGCGGGGGACTGGGCGTAGCCCCGGAACAGGGCTCCGGCCGGGGCCCGCCCGGGCCGCGGGGGCACCAGGTCGGCGGTGGCCGAGCGGCCCACGTGGTGCAGTCGGGCCCCGGTGCCCGGGAGGTCGATCGCGAGGTGCTCACCGGCACCGGGCGCGAAGGCCCAGGTGCCGGTTCCCGTGACGTCGGCCGGGGCCGGGTCCGCGGAACCACGGGGGCTGCCGTCGGTGGGAACGTGAGGGGACAGCCACGCCTGGAATCGCTGCTCCAGGTCCCGGGGCACCACCGCGGTCAGGTAGGTCGTCATACAGTCATGCTTTCACAGCGTGCCGGCCCCGCCGTGGTGCCCTGCGGTCACATCCCGTCCGGGAACACCAGCGGCACCAGCGTGTACATGACCACCATGATCAGCGCCAGGGAGATCACGTTGAGCCAGACCCCGGCGCGGACCATCTGCTTGATGGAGACCTCACCGGAGCCGAAGGCCACCGCGTTCGAGGGGGTGGCGACGGGCAGCATGTAGGCCGAGCAGACGGCCAGGGTGACGGCGATGGTCATGAACAGCGGGTCCATGCCCAGGCCCACGGCCACGGCGCCGAAGATCGGGAAGAAGGCCGCGGCGGTGGCGGTGTTGGAGGTCAGCTCGGTCAGGGCCAGGCTGACGATGATCACCACGAGCATCACCAGCCAGGGCGGAACGCCGGTCAGCCCGCTGACCTGGCCGCCCAGCCAGTCGCTGAACCCGGTGGCGGTGAACATGGCGGACAGGGACAGGCCGCCGCCGAACAACAGCAGCAGGCCCCACGGGATCTCCTTGGCCGCGGACCAGCGCAGCAGGGCGGTGCCGCCGGGGTCCACGGAGCGCCGCTGGGCCGGCACCAGGAAGCAGGCGATCGCGGCGGCCATGGCGACCTGGGTGTCCGAGATCGAGCCCAGGAACGGCAGCGTCTCGGCGACGGCCGGGATGCCGGCGATGAACGGGACGGCGACCCAGAAGAAGATGGCCAGCAGGAAGATGATGCCGACACGGCGTTCCGGGGTGGTCATGGTACCCAGCGCGGCCAGTTCCCGGCGGATCATCTCCTTGCCACCGGGGATCTCCTGGACCTCGGCGCGGAACACGATCTTGGTCAGCACCAGCCAGGCGATGAACAGCATGACCAGGGCCCACGGGACACCCACGAGCATCCAGTGGCCGAACTGCAGGTCGAAGCCGTGGGCCTCACCGAGGTAGGCCTTCATCAGGGCCATCGGGGGCTGGCCGATCAGGGTGGCGGTCGAGCCGATGGTCACGCCGTAGGCGACGCCGAGCAGCATGGACGCGGCGAACTTCGTGCCGGCGGCCTCGCGGTCGACCGAGCGGACCAGTTGGAGGATGGAGACCGCGATCGGCACCATGATCACCGCGGTGGCGGTGTTGGACACCCACGCCGAGATGAACGCCGAGGCGGCCATCAGCCCGAAGACGATCTGCGCCGGCTTGGTGCCGACCGCGCGGATGGTCAGCAGCGCCACGCGCAGGTGCAGGTTGGACTTCTCCGTGGCCAGGCCGAGGATCACCCCGCCCATGACGAGGAACACCACGGAGTCCGCGTACGGCGCCGCCACCTCCTTCATGGACGCCATGCCGAACAGCGGGAACAGCACCAGCGGCAGCAGGGAGGTCACCGGGATGGGCGCGGCCTCGGTCATCCACCAGATGGCCATCCACAGGGCGCAACCGGCCACGGCCCGTCCCTCGAAGGACAGCGACGCCGGCAGCACCAGGGCCAGCACCAGGCCGGCCACCGGCCCCAGGGCGAGCAGCCACCAGTTGCGTTTCGCGCCGGAGTCGAGCGCGTCGCGTTGCTCGGTGGCCTCGGCGGCTGCCGGGGAACCGGGCGCCTCGGACGGGCGGAGGTCCCGCGCGTCGGTGGGGGAAGTCGTCATGGTCAATGCCTCGAGTGTTCGGATGGAGAGTATGGAGTGGGATCTGCCACGTCTGAATCGGTGAACCGTCACACCGTACTGGGATGAATGACGACCGTGAAGTACACATTCCACGCGCATTGAGAGGCTTATCGTCCTAAAGTAGGGCGAACCGGTCTTTCCCCTGTGATGGAGGCCATCCCTACGCTGGACCGGTACCACCGGGCGAATGGACACTCGTCCACCCGTGAAGATGCCCCGGGATGGCCAGTATGAAAGGAGGCGCCGTGGACCTGCGCCAGATGCGCTACTTCGTGGCCGTCGCCGAGGAGCGGCACTTCGGCCGCGCCGCCGACCGCCTGCACATGGCCCAGCCTCCGCTGTCCCAGCAGATCAAGCAGCTCGAGGCCAGTCTCGGGACGCAGCTGCTCGAGCGCACCACCCGCAAGGTCGACCTGACCGAGGCCGGCCGCCTCATGCTCGAGCGCGCCCGCCAGATCCTGGCGGACGTCGAATCCCTCAAGAAGGACGTCCAGGAGGTGGGGGCCGGGGCGGCGGGCGTGCTGCGCATCGGGTTCGTCGGCTCGGCCACCTACCGGGTGATGCCGGCCGTCGTCCAGCTGGCCCGCCAGGAGCTGCCCGGTGTGCGGCTGCACGTGATGGGGGAGATGCTGACCCCGAACATCGAGCAGGGCCTGCTGGAGAACCGCCTCGACGTGGCCGTGCTGCGGCCCCCGGTCCAGTCCGCCGAGGTCGTGCTGGACCCGCTGGAGGGCGACTCGCTGGTCGTGGCGTTGCCCCCCGCGCATCCGTTGGCCGCCGGCAGCGGCCCCCTGGCGCTCTCGGCGCTGGCCGGGGAGGAATTCGTGGGGTACCCGCCGGCCTCCGCCGTCGCCACCGTGTCGTTCGAGGCCTGCCGGAAGGCCGGCTTCCGGCCGCGCGTCGTGCAGGAGGCCACCGAGACCTCCACCCTGCTGGCCTTCGTGGGCGCGGGCATGGGACTGGCCCTGGTGCCCGATGGCGCCCGCCGCGCCACCTCCGCCTCG
Source organism: uncultured Citricoccus sp. (assembly GCF_937871995.1). NCBI lineage: Bacteria > Bacillati > Actinomycetota > Actinomycetes > Micrococcales > Micrococcaceae > Citricoccus > uncultured Citricoccus sp. The sequence goes on from NZ_CALMQR010000032.1 coordinate 55,937, forward strand.
CCCGTCGTGTACCGCGAACTCACCGAGGGGCCCGAGGTCGGCCTGGCCCTGGCCTGGAAGCGGGGGAGCCGGTCGCTGCTCATCCCGGGTTTCCGGGCCCTCGCCCACCGGGCCGTGGAGCAGGTCCGGCGGTCCCCGGCGAACCAGCAGACCGCCCCGTCATCCCACCCAGTCGCCGAGGAGGCACCATGAAGATCACCGGCATCGAGGCCATTCCCTACGCCATCCCGTACACCCACCCACTGAAGTTCGCCTCCGGGGCGGTGGAGACGGCGGACCATGTCCTGGTGCGGATCCACACGGACGAGGGTCTGGTCGGCGTGGCGGATGCCCCGCCGCGGCCCTACACCTATGGCGAGACCCAGGTGTCCATCAAGAACGTGGTGGAGGAGATCTTCGCCCCCCAGGTGATCGGGCTGGACCCCTTCGACCGGGAGAAGGTCCACGCCGTCATGCGCCGGACCATCAACAACCAGGTGGCCAAGGGCACCGTGGACATCGCCCTGTGGGACCTGGCCGGCAAGGCCCTGGGGATGCCGGTGCACAAGATGCTGGGGGGCTGGACGGACTCGATGCGCGTCAGCCACATGCTCGGTTTCCGGCCGGCACAGGAGCTGCTCGAGGAGGCCCAGCGGTTCGGCGAGGAGTACGGCATCACCACGTTCAAGCTCAAGGTCGGCCGGCGCCCCCTGGCCCTCGACATCGAGGCCTGCCACGTGTTGCGGGACGGGCTGGGGGGTGACGTCGAGATCTACCTGGACGCCAATCGCGGTTGGACGGCCAACGAGGCCATGCAGGTGCTCGAGGGGACGGCCGGGCTCGGGCTGACCCTGCTCGAGGAGCCCTGTGACGCGAAGGAGGCCATGAGCCGGCGCCGTCTCGTGGAGAAGTCTCCGATCCCCGTGGTGGGCGACGAGTCCGTGCCGACGGCCGGGGACGCGTCCCGCGAGCTGCTCTCCGGGGGCTGCAACGCCATCTGCATCAAGACGGCACGATCCGGTTTCACCGAGGCCACCGAGATCCTCGGGCTGTGCACGGGCCTGGGCGTGGACGTGACGATGGGCAACCAGATCGACACGCAGGTCGGCTCCCTGGCGACCGTCACCTTCGGTGCCGCCCACGAGGCCACCTCGCGCCGGGCCGGTGAGCTGTCCAACTTCCTGGACATGAGCGACGACCTGCTGGCCGAGCCGATCACGATCACGGACGGCCGCATCGCGGTACGGGACCTGCCCGGCGTCGGGGCCGAGATCGACGACGAGAAGCTCAGCACATACCGCACCGACCGCTAGTCAGCCGGATTCACACCCTTGGCGTCTCAATGGTGACGTAAACAGACTTTCCGCTTGACCCGCGCCATCCATAGGCTGGACGCAACAATGTGACCGGCAGCACGGCGCGGACGACGTGATCCCCACCACCGATGCACCACGATGAAGGAGAAACCATGACCCCCCAGGAGCAAGCCACCGCAGCCGCCTCCGGCGCCGCGGCCACCGACCGGTTCCGCCAGTCCGGGAAGACCGCGGCGGTCGAGGCCGATCAGGCCCGTGTCAACGAGCTGGCCTCGGCCCTCGTGCAGGCCGCCAACGACATCATCCTCGAGAAGAAGGTCACCTACCCCGAGTTCAACGCCCTCAAGGCCTGGCTGATCAAGGTGGGCGAGGACGGCGAGTGGCCGCTGTTCCTGGACGTGTGGCTGGAGCACTCCGTGGAGGAGGTCGCCACGGAGCACCGTGAGGGCAACAAGGGCTCCATCGAGGGGCCGTACTACATCCCGGACGCCCCGCGCCACGAGACCGGCAAGGGCAAGCCCGCCACCATCGACATGCGCCCGGACGAGAAGGGCACCATGATGCTCTTCCAGGGCCAGGTCACCAGCACCGAGGGCAAGCCCCTGCCGAACGCCAAGATCGAGCTGTGGCACGCGGACGAGGACGGCTTCTACGCCCAGTTCGCCCCCGGCATCCCGGACTGGAACCTGCGCGGCACCTTCATCGCCGACGAGGAGGGCTACTTCGCGATCAGGTCCCTGCAGCCGGCCCCGTACCAGATCCCGACCGACGGCGCCTGCGGCCAGCTGATCGCCGCCGCCGGCTGGCACGCCTGGCGGCCCGCGCACCTGCACCTGAAGGTCTCGGCCCCCGGCCACGAGCTGCTGACCGCCCAGCTGTACTTCCCGGGTGATCCGCACAACGAGGACGACATCGCCACTGCGGTGAAGCCCGAGCTGATGCTCGACCCGAAGCCGGCCGCGGACGGCGACGGCGTCCAGGTCGACTACGACTTCGTCCTGGATCCGGTCTCGGACGAGACCCCGGCGCACCTGCGCGTCTGATACTGCGGAACGGGAGGACCGGCGTCGCCGTGAGGTGACACCGGGAACCCGGTTCCGGGAACGGGAGGCCCCGCAGGCCTGTGGCCTGCGGGGCCTTGTCGTGTGGTCAGTTCCCCGAGACGAGCGGGCGGATGCCGCACAGCCGCATGGCCTGCGCGTAGGCCTCGGTCATCTGCTCCTCGGCCTCCTCCGGGGTCTGCTTCCTGGTCGCGGACTGCGCGTGGAGTGCCGGCAGGGGGAAGACCTTGATCGCCTTGCTGTCCAGGATGGTCCCGCCGATCGTGGCCGAGAAGGCCTTGATGAGCTTCTGGGCCTCCCCGCCGTGGGCCATGATGGCCACGACCCGGGGAACCAGCTTGAGGAACCGGTTGAAGGGCTTCACGCCCGCGGCGATCTGGTCCTTGGTGAGGTTGATCGCGAAGTCGTCCTGGGTCCAGGGGTGGACGGTCCATGGGACGGCATAGCGCGGTGCCAGTCCGGCGCCCTGGAAGACGCGGAGCAGGCGCTCGGAGGTGTCGTCGTCGTTCTCGTGGGAGAGGAACCCGGAGGCGGTGCCCGGTCCGGGGGCCGCCGTGAGCACGAGGATCCGGGCCTCGTCCACGTCGTATCCCGGGTCGACGTACGGTACGGGACCCTTGTCGGGGTCCTTCAGCGACTCGCAGAGCTGGGTGATCGGGGCGATGTTCTCCGCGTGCAGGTTGTTCTGGGCTTCAGTGACGTAGGCGGGATCGGACATTCGGCGCATGGGTACAGTTCCCTGAGTCGTCGGAGCGCGGACCGGCGAGTGCAGGCCAGCGTGCCCCCAGTCTACGAGTCGGCCAGGGGGCGTCCGCTGCGGGCCGCCGCGCCCGGTGGGACGAACCGCCGCTATCGCGCCGGCGTGGTCTTGACGCGCACCGAGGACCACTCCCCGGACAGCGGGACGTTGGCGTTGAGCGTGTGCCCGCGCCCTTGGAGGTCCTTCCAGATGGAGTCCCGGTTGATGTCCGAGCGCCCGCCCTTGGGGTAGCCGATCCACAGCACCCGTGCGCCGAGGGCCGGTTCGAGCCAGTCGTCCAGGACGCCGTCCAGCGAGCGCTGGTCCTGGGCGAAGAGCACGACGGCGGTGGCCTCGCCGATCTCCTGGGTCACGAGCACGTCCGCGGGCATCGGGTCGAGCAGGGCGTGCAGGCCTTGGTGGCCCCCGCCCAGGTACAGGACGTCTCCGGGCTTGATGAAGAGCTTCTGGGCCGTCGTCTTGGCGGGTGTGGCGGGCTGGTTCGTCGTCTCGGCCATGGCTGCATTGTGCACCGGCACTATGACGGACCGGAGCGAGGGTACGGCCGCGATCAGGCCACCGTGGCGCGGGTCATCGACGGGGACACCATCGACGCGGAGGTGGGCGGGCGCACGGAGCGCATCCGGTTGCTCAACGCCGGCATCGGCAGGCCGATGCCGCGCGTCAGGCCGAGGTTGAGAGGAATCGCCAGCGGCAGCAGGCGCACCCCCTCCCGGCACCCGGCGCAGCGGTCCTGCACCGGGTACCGGGCCGCCGTCGTGGTGCCGGGCCCCGCCGGACGGGGCGGGACCCTACCCCTCAGGACGGGGCATCACTCCTTCTTGTCATCCGACTCCCCGCCGTAGGCCAGCCGGAGGACGCGGCCGTCGGCCTCGAGCTTGTCCCGAGCCTCCCTGGCCTTCTCCACCTTGTCCGTGCTGCGCGGGGGCAACTGGATCATCTCCTCGGCCTGGATGCCCGCCTGGAGCTGGCGGGCGCGTTCCATCTCGGCATCGATCTCGGCGCCGAGCAACAGGACGATGTTGAAGATCCAGAGTGCGAACAGCAGGGCCATCACCGTGCCGATCGCCCCGTAGGAGCTGTAGCCGGCGAAGAAGCTGAAGTAGATGTACAGCGCGACACCGGCCAGGCCGATGCCGACGATCGCCACGACGGCGCCGATGCTGACCCAGGTGAACTTGGGCTGCTTCACGATGGGCGTGAAGTAGTACAGGACGGCGATCATGGCGATCACCAGGGCCAGGATGACGAGCCACTTCACCCAGGCCCAGACGGGCAGGAAGGTCTGGGTCAGGAACTGCAGCATGTCCGTGAGGCCGAGCGGTTCGGCGAGGGGGCCCAGCACCCCGGACACCAGGGCCTCGTTCAGGGCGAGGGAGACGAGGATCAGCACCACCCCGACGAGCAGGACCAGGGTGACCAGCAGCATGGACACGACCTGCTTCACGAAACCGCGCCCTTCCTCGACGCCGTAGATGGTGTTCATGCAGCGGGAGAAGGCCTTCACGTAGGCCGAGGACGACCACAGGGCCGTGGCGATACCGATGATCAGCGCGATCACGCCTCCGCTGGCCGAACTGGTCATCGTCTCCACCAGGTTGACCACCAGCGCCTGGTAGTCGGCGGGGACGTACTGCTTCACCAGGTCTTCCACCAGGGCGGTGACGGTCTCCGCGTTGTTGGCCAGCACGAGCGTGATGATGGAGAAGATCGCCAGCAGTGCCGGGGCCAGGGACAGGACCGTGTAGTAGGTCAGCATGGCGGCCAGGTCGGTGCCGCCGTCGGATCCGAACTCCTTGAGGGCCCGTTTGAGGGCGTACTTCCGGCTCGCGCCGTTCAACTTCGGAGGACTGTCCGGTTTCTTGTCGCTGTCCGGCGCCGGGGCGTCGGCAGCCTCCAGTGTCGCGTCGATCGGGTCCTTGATGGGCACGGTACGTCCTCTCGTTGTTCCATCGTTCCTCCACATCTAACCCACCCGTCCCCGGTAAAGTCGAGTCGTCGACCAGAAGGGAGCAGGCCGTTGGCGGGATCACTGACGCCCCGGGAAGGGGTGCTCGCGGGGATCCTGACCGCCACGGCCGGCTTCGTGGACGGGGTGGCCTTCATCCACCTCGGCGGGTACTTCGTGTCGTTCATGTCCGGGAACTCGACCCGGGCAGGCGCCGACATCGCCCAGGGGGACCCGCTGGCCTGGGCGAAGGCCATGGGTCTCGTCGCGTTCTTCGTGGCCGGCGTGGTGATGTCCTCCCTGGCCGTGCACCTGCGCTCCTCGAGAGGGGACCGGCCGGAGCCTGCCGGGCCCCGGTCGACCGCCGTCTGGGTGTCCATGGCGTTCCTGCTGCTCGCGGCCCTGATGTCCCTGGTCCCGGTGCTGAGGGTGGCCGTCCCTCCCGCGGTGGCCGCCGGCATGGGTGCCGTCAACGGCACCTTCACCCGCGGCGGCGAGGTGACGGTGGGACTGACCTATATGACGGGGACCCTGGTGAAGACCGGACAGCACCTGGCGCTGGCCCTGACCGGGGGCAACCGGGTCGTCTGGCTGCGGTTCCTGGCCCTGTGGGCGGCGATCGCCCTCGGATCCGCCATCGGTGCCTTCGCCTATCTCGCCTGGGGACTGGGAGCCCTGTGGGTCGCCGTGGTCCTGCTGGCCGGGATCGCCGCGATGCTCGACCTCCGCCGGCACCGCGGCGCGGTGGACTAGGTTCGAGGTCATGATCAAGTACCTGGGCTCCAAGCGGGTCCTGGTGCCGGTCCTGGGGGCCATGGCGGAGGCGGCCGGGGCGCGCACCGCCGTCGACCTGTTCTCCGGGACCACCCGGGTGGCCCAGGAGTTCAAGCGGCGCGGCATCCACACCACGGCCGCGGACCGGGCCACCTACACCGGCGTGCTCGCCGGCTGTTACATCGCCACCGACGCGCGGGCCGTGGACCGCGAGCACCTCGCCGCGGTCCTCGCGGACCTCCAGGCCACGCCGCCGGTGCGCGGGTACGTCACCGAGACCTTCTGCGAGCAGGCGAGGTACTTCCAGCCCAAGAACGGGATGCGCATCGACGCGATCCGGCAGCGGATCGAGGACGAGCACGCGGGCACGGACCTGTACCCCGTCCTGCTGACCTCGCTCCTGGAGGCCGCCGACCGGGTGGACTCCACCACCGGGATCCAGATGGCGTACCTGAAGGACTGGGCCCCGCGGTCGATGCGGGACCTGGAACTGCGGGTGCCGGTGCTGCTGGACGGGCCCGGGGCCTCGGTCACGGGGGACGTCATGCAGACCGTGGGCATGCTGCCGGCGGTGGACCTCTGCTACGTGGACCCGCCCTACAACCAGCATCGGTACTTCGCGAACTACCACGTGTGGGAGACCCTGGTCCGGTGGGACGCCCCCGACCACTACGGGGTGGCCTGCAAGCGGGTGGACGTGCGCGACGACGAGACCCGCAGCGTGTTCAACTCCCGGCGCACCATGCCGGCAGCGCTCGCGGACGTGCTGTCCCGGATCCGGGCGAGGACCGTGATCCTGTCCTACAACGACGAGTCCTGGATCACCGTCCCACAGATGGCGGGCATGCTGCGGGACTCCGGGCACGAGGCGGTCGAGGTCTTCGCCTTCGACTCCAAGAGGTACGTGGGGGCCCAGATCGGCATCCACAACCCGGCCGGGAAGAAGGTGGGCGCCGTGTCCCACCTGCGCAACACGGAGTACGTGTTCGTGGCCGGCGGGGCACAGGCCGTCCGGGACGTCGCGGCCGGGCTGGCCGACGGTGCCGGCGGTCAGCGTTCCCGAGTCCTGGACCGCACGGCGGCCGCCCTCGGTACGCTGTCCACAGGCCCGTAACGGCACCCGTCTGCGGAAGGGGCCGGCGCCGACCCCGAAAGGACGCCATGACCGAGAGATACCTGCCCATCCCCCTGGAACTGCGGTGGTCCGACCAGGACCTGCTGGGCCACATCAACAACGCGCGCGTGGTGACCCTGGCCGAGGAGGCGCGCGTCCGCTTCCAGATGCACGTGGACGGCCCGGACTCCGTGGCGGAGTCCCAGTCCGTGGGCGGACGCGTGGTGGCCCGGCAGGTCATCGACTACCACCGCCCGGCTCACTACGGCACCCCGCTCGAGGTGCGCGTGGGGGTGCTCCGGGTGGGCACCAGCTCCTTCACCCTGCGCCACCAGGGCGTCCAACAGGACCGGCCCGTGTTCACGGTGGACGCCGTGATGGTGGTGATCACCGGTGACGGATCATCCCGGCCGCTGACGGACACCGAGCGGGCCGGACTCGAGGACTGGCGCTGGCCGGACCCCGGGCGCGTCGAGGACGAGCGGGCCGGGGGAGCCGGCGTCGTGACGGCCGGGGCGGCACCGTCCGGCGCCGGCCCGGGGGGCGGCTCATGAGCACCGCCCCCGCCCACGGACCTGCCCGGCCGGCCCGCGCCCCCGGCGCGGCCGGTGCCCTGGCCACCCGGACCGGTCAGACCGCGACGGCGGTGGTCATCGTGCTCGCCATCGTCAGCGCCTTCGTCGGTTCCGGCGCGATCGGCGGGACCCCGATCGTGGAGGCCGCCGACGGCTGGCTGACGGCGGACAGCACCTGGATCGCCCCGGCCGGGCCCGCCTTCTCCATCTGGTCGGTCATCTACACCGGCCTCGTGGGCTACGGGATCTGGCAGTTCTTCCCGGCCGCGGACACCCCCCGGCACAACGCCGCACGGCCGTGGATCCTCGCGGGGGTCGTCCTGAACTCGGCCTGGATCTGGGTCGTGCAGGCCGGCTGGCTGGCCGTCAGCGTGCTCGTCATCGTCCTGTTGCTGGCCTGCCTGTGCCGGGTCCTCGTGATCCTGGAGTCCGCACGCTACCGCGAAGCCGACCCGCCGGCGACGGCGGTCGGTGCCGGAGGGACCGCCGCCCCGTCCCGGGGATCCGCCGCGCGCTGGACCGAGCGGATCCTGCTCGACGGCGTCCAGGGGCTCTACCTGGGCTGGGTCACCGTGGCGACCCTGGCCAACACGGCGGCATGGCTGGCGTCCCTCGGCTGGACCGGTGCGCCGCTGGGGCCGGTCGTCTGGGCGACCATCCTGGTGGTGGTCGCCACGCTGATCGCCACGGCCACGGCGCTCTACGACGGTGGCCGGTTCGCCCCGGCGCTGGCGACCGCCTGGGGGCTGGCGTGGATCGCCGTCGGGCGCTCCGACGGCTCGGGGCTGCAGTCGGCGTCGCTGGCGCTCACCGCGGCCGGCGCCTCGGTCCTGGTCGTGCTGGCCACCATCGCCGCCTGGCTGCTGTCCCGCAGATCCGTCACCGGGGAGGCGCGTGACCTGATCGCCGACGCCCTGGACGGCGACGGTGATCCGATCGACGGGCGCTGAGCCCCTGACCTGCCCGGGGGGTCGGGAGTATCCTCCGAGCATCCATCATGCCGGAGCAGGAGGCCCCATGAGTACCGAACCACGCACCCCTGGTGATCCCGACGAAGCCCCCGCGGGAGCCCCGTCCCAGGAGGCAGCGGAGGAGACCCGAGCAGCTGCCGAGGAGGCCCGGGAGGCCGCTGAGGAGGCGCGTGCCGCCGCCGAGGAGGCCCGGGAGGCCGCTGCGGAGGCCAAGAGGCGTCACGATGCCGATGACGCCCGGGCCGACGAATGGGAGGAGGAGTCCTTTCCCGCCTCCGACCCCCCGGCCAATTACTGACTCACGCGAAGGGCCCCGGAGACCATTCCTGGTCTCCGGGGCCCTTCGCGTGAGGCGGGGTGGCGCTCAGTAGTTGGCCGGCGGGTCAGAGGCCGGGAAGGTGTCCTCGACCTGCTCGTCCAGCTCCTCCTCGGTCTCCGGGCCGCGCGAGGACTTCTCGTTCTCGCTGAACTGGGTCTGCGGCTCGTCGAGACGGTCCTCGTCCGGGACCTCCGGGTTGACGGGTTCGGTGCTCATACGTCCTCCTGTAAGTAGGTCGGGCCTCCAGTCTGCACCACGTTCCCGGGGGCACGGAAACGGCATCCCCGGGCGAGACCGGTGAGCGGAAGGCGCGGCTGAATAGGGGGAAGGTCAGGATCCCGGTGGCATCTGCTGCAGGGACCAGGTGTTCCCGTCGGGATCGGCGAAGTAGACGAACCGGCCCCAGGGCTGCTCGTCGACATCGCTGCAGTCGACGCCCCGGGACACCAGTTCGGCCCGGGCGGCGTCGGCGTCCGCGATGACCATCTGGAGGCCCTTCTGCGAGCCCGGGGCCATCTCGGTGATGCCCACGCCCAGGGCCACCGAACAGGCCGATCCCGGCGGGGTGAGCTGGACGAAGCGCAGGTCGGGGGAGATGACGTGGTCGTGGTCGGCGTGGAACCCCACCTGGTCGACGTAGAAGCCCTTGGCCCGGTCGACGTCGGTGACCGGCAGGGCCACGAGCTCGATCTTCATGTCCATGACGCACAGGGTAGACGCAGCCCGCCGGCCATGGCACGGTCCGACGACGCATCCCCCCGGACAGGGGAGCGGCGGCCGGATCCGCCCCCGGGTCCCGATGATCACGGGTCCAGAGGGGCGGATCCGGCCGCCGCGTGCCGGGGTGCGGGCGCCGGGCCGGGTCAGGCGGTGGCGCCCGCCATCTCCTGCCGCGCCGGGGCGTTGGCCGAGAGGAACTGCCGGTAGGCAGGCAGGGTCAGGAAGTCCGGGAACTCCTCGGCCAGGGCGGATCCGGCGAACACGGCGAGCGCGTCGTCGAAGCGGTCCCCCTCGGAGCGCTCAATGGCCGCGAACTCCTCGTCCATCAGTTCCTGGACCCACTCGCGGGTCACGGTGCGGGTGCCGCCGTCGGACAACCGTGCCGTGGAACCGGCGTTGATCCACTGCCAGATCTGGGAACGCGAGATCTCCGCGGTGGCGGCGTCCTCCATGAGGTTGTGGATGGCGGCCGCGCCGTTGCCCCGCAGCCAGGACTCCACGTAGCGGATGCCGACCTCGATGTTGGTGCGCACGCCCTTCTCGGTGATCTCCCCGGGCGTCTGGGAGACGGCCAGCAGACCCTGGGCGTCCGGGGTCACGTCCTCGCGCTTGGCGGAGCGGATCTGGTTGCGGCGGTCGCCCAGCACCTCGTCGAAGACCTCCATGGCCACCGGGACCAGGTCCGGGTGGGCCACCCAGGAGCCGTCGAAGCCGTCGTTGGCCTCGCGGGTCTTGTCCTCGCGCACCTTGGCCAGCGCCATCTCGTTGGCCTCCGGGTCACGGCGGTTCGGGATGAAGGCCGCCATGCCACCGATCGCCGAGGCGCCGCGCTTGTGGCAGGCGCGCACCAGCTGGTCGGTGTAGGAGCGCATCATCGGGGCGGTCATCGTCACGTCCGCCCGGTCCGGCAGCACGAACTCCTCGCCGCGGTCCCGGAAGTTCTTGATGATGGAGAAGATGTAGTCCCAGCGTCCGGCGTTCAGGCCGGCGGCGTGGTTGCGCAGCTGGTAGAGGATCTCCTCCATCTCGAACGCGGCGGTGATCGTCTCGATCAGCACGGTGGCGCGGACGGTGCCCTGCGGGATGCCGAGGTGGTCCTGGGCCACCACGAACACGCAGTTCCACAACCGGGCCTCGAGGTGGTTCTCGGTCTTGGGCAGGTAGAAGTACGGACCGATACCGCGCCGCAGCAGCTCCTTGGCGTTGTGGAAGAAGTACAGGCCGAAGTCCACCAGCGACCCGGACATCGGCTCGCCGTCCACCATCAGGTGGTCCTCGTCCAGGTGCCAGCCGCGGGGACGGACGATGATGGTCGGCCGGTCCACCAGCTGCACGCCGCCGAGCTTGTACTCCTTGCCCTCCGGGGAGGTGAAGTCGATCTTGCGGCGGATGGCGTCCTTGAGGTTCACCTGGCCGTTGAGCACGTTCGACCACGACGGCGAGGAGGAGTCCTCGAAGTCGGCCAGCCAGCACTTCGCCCCGGAGTTCAGCGCGTTGATCGTCATCTTGCGGTCCACCGGGCCGGTGATCTCGACCCGGCGGTCCTTCAGCCCGGGCGAGAGCGGGGCGACGCGCCAGGACTCGTCCTCACGGATGGAACGGGTCTCGGTCAGGAAGTCCGGGGTCCACCCCTGGGAGATGCGCTCGCGGATCTCCTGTCGCCGGGCCAGCAGCTCGGCGCGGCGGCCGTTGAACCGGCGGTGCAGCACGGCCAGGAACTCGAGGGCGTCCGGGGTGAGGATCTCCTCCTGCCGCGGCAGGTGGGGTCCGGTGATCGTCACGCCGTTAAGGGTGATGGGCTGGTCGGTGGGGTACATGGTGGTCTCCTTGGGAGTGTGGCCGTTCCGCCCTAGGCGGGGGCCGGAGGAAAAGTGGTTGCTGTGCCCCGGGCTGGTGAGGGGAGAGGAGGGCGACGGCGGCGCCTGTCGGTGGGGCGTCGGCGTCGGGCTGGTGTTCGGGTCCGGTGGGGAAGGCAGGTGGCGGCCGGGCCGGGAGGGCCCGGCCGCCACCGGTGCGTCAGCTCGGCGCGAGGCCGGCCGCGGTGGGGATCAGTGGAACTGTCCGGCCTCGGTGGAGCCGGCCAGCGCCGTGGTGGAGCTGTCGGGGTTGACCGCGGTGGAGATGGCGTCGAAGTACCCGGTGCCGACCTCGCGCTGGTGCTTGGTGGCGGTGTAGCCGCGGGCCTCGTCGGCGAACTCCCGCTCCTGCAGCTCCACGTAGGCGGACATCTGGCGCTCGTTGTACCCCTTGGCCAGGTCGAACATGGAGTGGTTCAGGGCGTGGAAGCCGGCCAGGGTGATGAACTGGAAGGTGTAGCCCATGGCCCCCAGCTCGCGCTGGAACTTGGCGATGGTCTCGTCGTCCAGGTTCTTCCGCCAGTTGAAGGACGGGGAGCAGTTGTACGAGAGCATCTGGTCCGGGAACTCGGACTTGACGGCCTCGGCGAACTTCTTGGCCAGCTCCAGGTCCGGGGTGCCGGTCTCCATCCAGATCAGGTCGGAGTAGGGGGCGTAGGCCTTGGCGCGGGCGATGCAGGGCTCGATGCCGTTGCGCACCTTGTAGAAGCCCTCGGCGGTGCGCTCACCGGTGATGAACTCGGCATCGCGCTCATCCACGTCGGAGGTGATCAGGGTGGCGGCCTCCGCGTCGGTCCGGGCGATGACCACCGAGTTGACGCCGGAGACGTCTGCGGCCAGGCGGGCGGCGTTCAGGGTGCGGATGTGCTGACCGGTCGGGATCAGCACCTTGCCACCCAGGTGACCGCACTTCTTCTCGGAGGCCAGCTGGTCCTCCCAGTGCACCCCGGAGGCACCGGCGGCAATCATGGCCTTCATCAGTTCGTAGGCGTTCAGCGGGCCGCCGAAGCCGGCCTCGGCGTCGGCCACGATCGGGACCAGGTAGTCCTCGACGGTCTGGATGCCCTCGGAGAACTCGATCTGGTCGGCGCGCATCAGGGCGTTGTTGATGCGGCGCACCACGGCCGGGACGGAGTTGGCCGGGTACAGGGACTGGTCCGGGTAGGTGTGGCCGGAGAGGTTCGCGTCAGCGGCGACCTGCCAACCGGAGAGGTAGATGGCGCGCAATCCGGCCTTGACCTGCTGGACGGCCATGTTGCCGGTGAGGGCCCCCAGGGCGTTGGTGAACTTGCCCTCGGCGTGCTCGGTGGTCAGCTGCTCCCAGAGCTTGTCGGAACCGCGGCGGGCCAGGGTGTGCTCCTCCTGGACGCGGCCGCGCAGCTTGACGACGTCCTCAGCGGTGAAGGTGCGCTCGGTGTTGGCCCACCGGGGGTTGTGGTCCCAGTCGTGCTGGAGCTGTTCGGCGGATGCGGGGGTGTTCGGTTCCATGTCGGCTCTCCTGCGAGTCGGGTGTGGACTGTGGCGGTCGAAGTGATGTGGATCGCTTCGTTGACCACCAGTCTTGACCGCGGCAAGCCCCCGTGGGGTGGAGATCGGCGGAAAATTTCACCCCATCTTCACAATGGTCAGAAAGGTGATATCTCGCGCTGAACGAGCCTTGTATCGCTTCTGGCAGGTTCGGATGGGGCCAAAAGTGTCATTCCTTGACAAGGGGGCTCATCGCCGCCTCGCGCCCCCGCGCCCGCGGGCCGGGGCGGGCCCGTCGGAGCGCCAGGCGGGTGCACGGCAGGAGGATGGGGAGAACTCCCCATCGCGGCCGGGGCGGACCGTTCCTAGACTGTCGAGAGTCGTGGGGCCGGTGAGGCCGTGCCGAGGATGGGAGGGTGGACACCATGGTTGACTACCGGGTGGATGAGGACGGCGCCAACGGCGTCATAGCGGCGACCCGCACACATGCCGGCGAGTTCGAAGCGCTCATCACCGATCTGCGCACCGCCGTGGAGGGCACCGCGGCAGAGTGCCAGAGCACGCTGATCGCCGGTGCCCTCCAGGAGGTCCACGACGGCTACCTCGCGCCCGTGGCGACGATGGCCCACTGGCGCAGCACCAACATCGTCAACGAGGGCCAGAAGATGGTGAACGCCTTCATCGACGGCAACGAGCAGATGGCGGCGGACGCCCGGAGCGAGATCTCGGACGTCCCCTCGAGCTGGGAGGACGCCCAGTGAGTGTCGACCTCGGCGGCCTGCCCGCCTTCCCCGACACGGGAGCACTGCGGGCGGCCGCCCAGGGGATCAGGGATGCGGGGAAGGCGATCTCCGACCGGGCGGACGAGGTCAAGGCCAGTTGGGGCGACATCCAGGCCAACGGGTACATCACGTCGGACACCCTGGACATGGGCACTGTCTATGCTGCCGCCGACCCCGTCGTCGACTACGGCGATGCCGGCAGGTCCGGGACGCGGGCGGTCTACCTGGCCATCGATGCCTACTGCGATGCGATGGACGGGCTGAAGGACGCCTATGACAGTGCGGTCGCGGGGGCCTTGGCCTGCTACGCCGACGTGGCCGACGAGCAGGAGGCCCAAAGCGCGGTCAACGCCGTCGCGCAGCAGATGGCCGAGCTGGAGGAGCAGTGCGCTCACAACATCAGGGCCGTCAACCCGGACACCCCGTACACCCCCGGGCAGTTCGCGGGCCCGGAGGCCGGCGCCACCAGCGCCCTGGTCCAGGAGGCCCTCGAGGGGCACCGGGTCCACAGGTTCACCTTCGACGTCGTGGACACCATCACCGTCACGTCGGTGCGGTACACCGACCTCCAGATCGAGTTCGCGGACGGCAGCAGGCTCCGGTACACGGAACTCGACCTGACCCAGACGAGGGTCGAGACGCGTACCCCGGTCGTCATCGCGGCCGACCTGCCCAACCCGCCCGGATGGGCGAAGTGGGGCGGCCGCTTCCTGGAGGGGGCGGACGTCGTCCTGTCGGCATGGGGCAACTACTCCGAGGAATGGAACCAGGACCTCGTCGAGAACCCGGGGATGACCACGGCAGAGCAGACCGGCAGCGCGGTCAAGTCGGCCACGCTCGGTGCCGGTGGCTCCTTCCTGGGCTCCGCGGGTGGCGCCTGGGGCGGCGCGGCCGCCGGTGCGGCCGTGGGCACCATGGTCGGTGGCCCGGTGGGGACCGTGGTCGGCGGCATCATCGGGGGCGTGGCCGGTGGTATCGCAGGTGGCTGGGGTGGAGAGATCCTGGGCAATACCATTGACAACTGGACGGACGGCGAGGGCTTCGCCGATGGCGTGAAGAACGCCTGGAACAACTTCTGGGGAGGCTGAGTTGTCGGACAACCAGATGATCGCGATCGCCATCACGGGGATCTTCTGCCTGGCGGCACTGTGGTCCGGTGTCATGAGCGCGCGAGCCTATCGGGGGAGCTGGCGCGGGTGGATGGCCATCCACCCCCCGCTCACCCTCTGGGGGCCGCACTGGGGGCTGCTGACCCTGGCGGTCTACTCCGTCACCTCGCTCATCGGCGGGATCCTGCTGGGCCTCGCGCAGGCCGGGGGCTCGTCCTGGATGCAGGTGGCATCCATCGCGGTGCTCATCACGGGCATCGTCGTCGGGATGATCGTCAGCCACGTCCTGCCTGATCGCTGGCGACCGGAGTGGTATCGACACCAGGCTGTGGGCTCCTCGGTGGGGAGGCGCTGATGGCGGCCGAGTCCGCCCTCGCACTGGAGCAGTGGGGCGTCCGGTGGAGCGTGCCGGCCGACTGGACCGACGTGACGGCCGACGTCGCGATGCCGGGGGTGTCCCGGGTCCTGCGCGGGCCGTCCCGCGAGGGACTCCTCGCGCCCTCGGCCGTGCTGACGGTCCACGACTTTCCGGGGACCATGACCCAGCTGTCCACGGTGAACATCGCGACGTGGTCGGTCCTGTACCCGGACCTCCACGTGCTGTCGGTGGACGAGTTCAGGGGCGGGCGGCGCGTGGAGGCCACGGCCACGCAGGGCGGGATGCACCTGCACTTCACCCACGCCTGCACCGTGGTCGAGGGATACAGCATCGGGCTGACGGTGACGGTCGCCGAGGCGGACGTGCCCGCGCTGGACCGCACCGTCGGTGACATCCTGTCCTCCGTGGAGTACCCCGAGCACGCCGTGGCGCTCGATGCACCCGCTTACGCCTGGGTCCCGGACCGGGCGCCGACGCCCGCCGCCGGCTTCACGGACTCCGGCGGGCAACCCGTGGAACGCCTCGACGACCTCAACCGCCGGCAGTCCTGGGTCTCGGAGGGCCCCGTCCTCGACCGGGACCAGGTGGAACTGCTGCGTCGCCTGATGGACTCCGGCCGGGGCCTGGGCCGCCTCGAGCGCGGCACCTATGCCCGCCAGCTGCAGGCACTCCAGGACGCGCACCTGTGCGATGAGCGCGGCAGGGTGACCCCGGCCGGCTCCACCGTGGTCGCGCCCCTGCGGGACGCCGAGGCCAGCGTGCGCGTGATCACACGGCGGGGATCCCGGACGAGCATCCTGCAGGCGTGGCGTGGAGACCGCGGGGGGACGACCGTCCTGGCGGGCCCGGATGCGGCCGCCCAATGGGCCACGGGCCCGGAACAGCCCCTCGCCGACCGCCAGACGCTGGACATGGTCCAGTCGGGCACGGAGGCAGCGGTGATCGCCGCCTGGGTCGGCGCCGGCCCCACCTGGCCCGTCCTGGACCGGGACGTGACCGTGATGTCCTCGGTCATGACCCGGCTGGCGGAGGGTTCCCCCGTCGAGGCGGACGACCTGCCCGAGTCCCTCCGGGGACGGGACCTGCTGGTGTGGAGCCTGCAGGCCGGACCGGACAAGGCACCGCTGCTCTTCCTGAACATCGACGGCGTGTCACACGCCGAGGTGGTCAGGGAGGTCGACCGGGCCGTCGTGGTCCCCATCAGCAGCCGCAACCTCTACCGCAGGATCAGGATGCTCCTGGAGCCGGGACTGGGCACGCGGCAGCGGTAGGCCGGTGCATTCCGGAGCGCCTCACGCCGGTGGGCCGGACGTGGAACTCCCGGCGGCCAGGTCGCGGGCGAAGTCCTCGTGGCCGGGGAAGTCGATGATCCGGCGCGGCTTCCGGCTGGCGACCGTCGGCTGGACGGGGGCGAGGGTGCCGCCGATGACCAGCGCGGAGTCGAGGTCGGGGGCCCCGGCGAGGGCGCGGAACTGGGCCCAGGTGGGCGGCATCAGCTGGTGGACGCCGGCGCGGAAGTCCTGCAGGGCCGTCGTCGCGGTGGTCCACCGACTGTCCGCGCCCTCGAAGGACAGGGTGCCCGGTTCCTGCCCGTGGGGCAGGGCGGCCAGGAAGAAGTAGGTGTCGTAGCGCCGGGGTTCGCCCTCCGGGGTGACCCAGCGGGACAGTGCACGCAGTCCACCGGCGTCCGGCTGGAGGCCGTGCTCGGCCAGCAGGGTGGCGAAGTCGAGCTCGTGGTCCTCCACCCGTCGGCGGGCATCGTCCGGGAGCCCGGCCAGGGTGCCGCCGTCCACCGGGCGCCCGTCCCGGTGCCGGGCCAGCAGCACCCCCGTCTCCTCGAAGGTCTCGCGCACGACGCCGGCCAGCACCATCCCCGCGGTGTCCGGTTCCAGTCGCAGCCGGTGGCCCCAGTCGACCAGGTCGGTGCCGGCCCAGAAGTCCGCCGGCAGCTCGTCGGCGGCGTCGATGCGCCCGCCGGGGAAGGCGGAGACCCCCGCGCTGAAGGCCAGGGCGGTGTGCCGGGTGATGGTGAAGACCTCCGGGGCCGGGGAGCCCGTACCGGGCCTCAGGAGCAGGACCGTGGCCGCCCGGGGGATTCCCGGGGTCGTCGGTGCATCGGAGCGGTGCTGGGCGGAGGAGGGCATGGGCTCAGGGTAGGCGGTCAACCGGTCAGGGCCCGCCAGGCCATCGATGCCAGGACGTCTATGACGTCGGATCCCTCCGACCCGTCCGACCTGTCCGTCCCGTCGGGGGCGTCTGACCCGCCCGCCCCGTCGGCGTCGGGTGCGCCGGGTGCGCCGTCCGGGCGGTGGGCCGCGGGTGTGCGTGCCGGTCCCCCGGCGCTGTGCGGGGTCGAGTTGAGCAGGCCGAAGGTGGCCATCAGGCGGATCTGGCGCTCGCCGTCGTCGAGGTCCGGGCGCAGCCCGGCCAGGGGCCCGTCCCAGGACTGGACGTACTCGCGCTGCAGGCGGCGCACACGCCGGTTGTCCTCGGGTGCCAGGGCCGGCAGCTCGCGGTCCTGCAGACGGATGACGTCCGGATCCGAGGTGGCGAAGTCCAGGTGGAACCGGATGAGCCGCTCGAGGGTCTCGCCGGGCTCGCGCTCGCTGTCGAGGATCTCCCGCCCACCGGCCAGCAACCGTTCGGAGACGTCCACGAGGATCTCGGCCAGCAGGGCGTCCTTGCTGGAGAAGTGCTTGTACAGGGCCGGTCCGCTCATGCCGACGGCCTCACCGAGCTCCCCGGTGGACACGGCTGCGAAGCCGCGCTCGGCGAACAGGTGGGCGGCCGAGCGGATCAGCGCGGCCCGCCGGTTCGCCTTCTGGGTGGCCCTCCAGGTTGCGGTCATGATGTCCTCCCCGTCGACTGGTCTGGATCAATGATAGACAATTTCAGTTAGAGACCAGTAACCTGAATTCCGGGCCGCGCTCGTGACCGACGAGGCGTGGCCCACACGAGAAGTCCGACAACGTTCTCCCGAAGGGCGGCTCCTGCTGATGTCGACCACGTACCCCGACCTGATCGCCGAGCTGAGACAGCGGCGTGCCGACGCCGCGCTCGGTGGTCCCCAGGCCTCGCGCGAGCGGCACCTGGCCCGCGGCAAGATGCTCGCGCGGGACCGCATCGACGCCCTGCTGGATGAGGGCAGCCCCTTCCTGGAGGTGGCCCCGCTGGCCGGGTTCGAGCTCTACGGCGGCGACGCCCCGTCCGGGGGAGTGGTGGCCGGGATCGGACTGGTCCACGGCCGTCACGTCATGGTGGTCGCCAACGACGCCACCGTCAAGGGCGGGACGTACTACCCGATCACGGTGAAGAAGCACCTGCGGGCCCAGGAGATCGCCGCGGAGAACCGGTTGCCCTGCATCTACCTGGTGGACTCCGGCGGCGCGTTCCTGCCGATGCAGGACGAGGTCTTCCCGGACCGGGACCACTTCGGCCGCATCTTCTACAACCAGGCCCGGATGTCCCGGGACGGCATCCCGCAGATCGCCGCGGTCATGGGCTCCTCGACCGCCGGCGGCGCCTACGTTCCGGCGATGAGCGACGAGACCGTGATCGTGCGCAACCAGGGCACCATCTTCCTCGGCGGTCCCCCGCTGGTGAAGGCCGCCACGGGAGAGGTCGTCACCGCCGAGGACCTCGGAGGCGGTGAGGTGCACTCGAAGGTCTCCGGCGTGACCGACCACCTGGCCGAGAACGACGAGCACGCGGTGCAGATCGTGCGGGACATCGTGGCCACCCTGCCCGACAGCCCGGCCCTGCCCTACGAACCGGCCGCGGTGACCGGGCCGGAGAAGTCCCCGGAGACCCTCACCGACGTGGTCCCCGTGGAGCTGACCACGCCCTATGACGCGCGGGAGATCATCGCCCGGACCATCGACGCCGGCAGCTTCCACGAGTTCAAGCGCGAGTACGGGACCACCCTGGTCACCGGCTTCGCCCGCGTCCACGGGCACCGGGTGGGCATCCTGGCCAACAACGGCGTCCTGTTCGGCGAGTCCGCCCTCAAGGGGGCCCACTTCATCGAGTTGTGCGACCAGCGGAAGATCCCGCTGCTGTTCCTGCAGAACATCACCGGGTTCATGGTGGGGCGGGAGTACGAGTCCGGCGGCATCGCCAAGCACGGCGCCAAGATGGTCAACGCTGTGGCCACCACCTCCGTGCCCAAGCTGACCGTCGTGGTCGGCGGGTCGTTCGGCGCCGGCACCTACTCGATGTGCGGCCGGGCGTACTCCCCGCGCTTCCTGTGGCTCTGGCCGGGGGCGCGGGTGTCCGTGATGGGCGGGCCCCAGGCCGCCTCCGTGCTCTCCACCGTCCGCCGCGACCAGATCGAGGCCGGCGGCGGCACCTGGAGCGCCGAGGAGCAGGCCGAGTTCGAACGGCCCACGCGTGAGCAGTACGAACACCAGGGCAGCCCCTACTACTCCACCGCACGGCTCTGGGACGACGGGATCATCGAGCCCGCCCAGACCCGGGACGTCGTCGGCCTCGCGCTCGACGTGGTCATGCGGTCCCCCGATCCGTCAACCCCGGCGCCGGGCTACGGCGTCTTCAGGATGTGAGCCGCATGTTCTCGAAAGTGCTGATCGCCAACCGCGGCGAGATCGCCTGCCGCATCATCCGCACCCTCCGGTCCCTGGGCATCCGGTCGGTGGCGGTGTACTCCGACGCCGACGCCGGCGCGCGCCACGTGCAGCTGGCCGACAGCGCCGTGCGCCTCGGTCCGCCACCGGCCGCCCAGAGCTACCTGGACATCGGGGCCGTGATCGAGGCCGCCCGGTCCACCGGCGCCGAGGCCATCCATCCCGGGTACGGCTTCCTCGCCGAGAACGCCACGTTCGCGCAGGCCTGTGAGGACGCCGGCCTGGTCTTCATCGGCCCGAGGGCGGGGTCCATCCAGGTCATGGGGGACAAGATCACCGCCAAGAACGCGGTCCAGCAGCGCGGCGTGCCCACTGTCCCGGGCATCGCGAAGCCGGGCATGACGAACGAGGAGCTGGCCGCCGCGGCCGGGGACGTCGGCTATCCGCTGCTCATCAAGCCCTCCGCAGGCGGAGGCGGCAAGGGCATGCACGTGGTCGAGTCGGCGGACCAGCTGGCCTCGTCCCTGGATGCCGCCCGGCGCGAGGCCGCCGCGAGCTTCGGGGACGACACCCTGTTCCTGGAGCGCTACGTCCTCACCCCGCGCCACATCGAGGTCCAGGTGCTGGCGGACGAGCACGGCAACGTCATCCACCTCGGCGAGCGCGAGTGCTCCCTGCAGCGCCGCCACCAGAAGGTCATCGAGGAGGCGCCCTCGCCGCTGCTGGACGAGGCCACGCGCGCACGCATCGGACAGGCCGCCTGCGACACAGCCCGGTCGGTGGACTACCGGGGTGCGGGCACCGTCGAGTTCATCGTCCCCGCGGACTCCCCCGACGAGTTCTTCTTCATGGAGATGAACACCCGGCTGCAGGTCGAGCACCCGGTCACCGAGGAGGTCACGGGGGTCGACCTGGTCGAACAGCAGCTGCGCATCGCCGCCGGCGAGGTCCTGGACCTGGCCCAGGAGGACATCGTCCTGACGGGCCATTCCATCGAGGCGCGCGTCTACGCCGAGGACCCGGCCGCCGGGTTCCTGCCCACCGGCGGCACCGTGGAACACGTCCGGCACCCCGCCGGGGACGGCGTGCGGGTGGACACCGCCATCGAGGACGGCCTCGTGGTCTCCGTGGACTACGACCCCATGCTGGCCAAGGTCATCACGTGGGGCCGGGACCGCGAGGAGGCCCGCCGCCGGATGGTCACGGCCCTCGAGGACACGGCCATCGTCGGCTTCACCACCAATGTCGAGTTCCTGCGCGCGCTGCTGGAATTGCCCGATGTCGTCGCCGGCCGGCTCGACACCGGGCTGATCGCCCGTGAGCTGGACGCCATCGGCTTCGCGGTGCCCACCGAACGGGACGTCCAGGAGGTCGCCCTGCTGATGGACGCGGCCCGCGGGACCGACGCCGGCCCGTGGCGCCGGCGCGACGGATGGCGGCTGGGCGCCCCGGCGCCCCGGCAGATCCGCCTGGCCGCGCCGGACGGCACGACGCACACGGTGCGGCTGGCCGGGCCCGTGGACTCCCCGGTCGTGGTCACCGACCGCGGCGAGCTGCCCGCCCAGGTGCGCCGGCACGGGCACTGGGCCACCGTGACGATCGACGGTGTCGGCCGCAGCTTCACGGCCGTCGTCGGGCCCGACGGGGTGCAGCTGAACCGCGAGGGCGCCCTGTTCGACATCCGGCGCGAGCGCACGGAGCACGGGGTCGACGCGGAGGCCAGTTCGGACCCCACCCTGGTCTCCCCGATGCCCGGCACCGTCCTGCTCACCCCCGCCGCCGACGGTGACGTGGTGGCCGAGGGGGACCCGGTGATCGTCGTCGAGGCGATGAAGATGGAACACGTCATCCGCTCGACCGTGACCGGCACGGTGCGGCTGCACGCCGGCGTCGGGGACGCCGTGAGCCGCGACCAGGTGCTGGCCGTCATCACCGTCGAGGACGGTGCCGACGGGCGCGCGGACGCGAACTGGGACGACGAGAAGGTCGAGGAGGCCTCATGACCGGCAGGCGGATCGAGCAGCGCGGGCTGTACTTCGACGAGATGGAGGAGGGGGCGGTCTACGTCCACGCCCCGGGGCGCACCGTCACCGAGGCGGACAACGTCCTGTTCACCACGCAGACCATGAACACCCAGTCCCTGCACCTGGACGCCGCCTGGTCCGCCGGCACGGAGTTCGGGGAACCGCTGGTCAACAGCATGTTCACCCTCTCCACGCTGGTGGGGCTGTCCGTCGCCCAGTTGACCCAGGGCACGATCGTGGCGAACCTGGGCTTCTCCGAGGTGACCTTCCCGGCCCCGGTGCGGCACGGGGACACGCTCTACGCCGAGACGCTGATCGCCGCCAAGCGCCGGTCGACGTCCCGGCCGCACCAGGGGATCGTGGAGTTCCACCACACCGCGCGGAACCAGGACGGGACCGTGGTGGCCGTGGCCAAGCGGTCCACGCTGATGCAGGTGTCGCCGGCGGCACTGGCCGGTGAGGGTGGTGCGGGTGGTCGGAGCGCCGGTGCCCCGGACCCGGCGGCCGGGACGGCGTCCGCGGACGGACTGGCACCGGGAGGCGCGGCATGAGCGGCGCGCACCCGGGCCCGGCGATCCTGTTCTGCCCGGCCGACCGGCCCGACCGCTATGCCAAGGCCGCTGCCGCGGCCGACGCCGTGATCATCGACCTCGAGGACGCCGTCGCCCCGGCGGACAAGGACACCGCGCGGGAGCACGTCGCGGCCTCGTCCCTGGACCCGGAGTCCACGATCGTCCGGGTCAATCCCGTCGGGACGCTCGAGCACGACCTGGACCTGGCGGCCCTCGAGGGCGGGCCGTACCGCCTGCTGATGCTGGCCAAGACGGAACACGCCGGGCAGCTCGACCACCTGCAGGAGGCCGGGTACCGGGTCATCGCGCTGTGCGAGACGGCGGCCGGCGTGGAGAACGCGGCCGAGATCGCCCGGCACCCGGCCGTGGTGTCCCTGATGTGGGGCGCCGAGGACCTGGTGGCCTCCATGGCCGGCCGTTCCAGCCGGTTCGCGGAGGGGCAGCACCGGGGCCGGTACCGGGACGTCGCCCGGTACGCCCGCTCGCGGGTGCTGATCGCCGCGAACGCCGCCGGCAAGGTGGCGGTGGACTCGGTGTTTCTCGACATCCCGGACCTGGACGGGCTGCGGGCCGAGGCCGAGGACGCCGCGGCGTCCGGATTCGCCGCCACCGCCTGCATCCATCCCTCGCAGGTGGCCGTCATCCGCGAGTCCTACGCCCCGGGTGATGAGGAACTGGAGTGGGCCCGGGCGGTGCTGGCCGAGGCCCAGCACCAGCCGGGGGTGTTCCGGTTCCGGAACCGGATGGTGGACGAGCCGGTGCTGCGCCAGGCACGGCGGATCGTGGGCTGAACCGGGGCGGTGCGGCGTGGTCAGTCCTTGACGATGACCACGACCTTGCCCACGGCCGTCCGGTCCTCGATGGAGGCCAGCGCCTCCGCCGCGCGTTCCACCGGGTAGACGTGGTCGACCACCGGGTGCAGGGAACCGGCGTCCAGCAGGTCCTGCACCCCCCGCTGGACGCGCGCGAGGGTCCCCGGGCGCTCGCCCTCCATCCCGTCCATCGCCATGCCCCTCAGCGTGAGGTTGCGCAGCAGCAGGCGGTTCGTCCTGATCTCCGGGATGGTCCCGCTCGCGAACCCGACGACGACACCGGTGCCGCCGATCCGCAGTGCCCGGACGGCGTCGAGGAACCCCTCGCCGCCGACCATGTCGACGAAGCCCTGCACGCCGTGCCCCGCGGTCAGCGAGCGGACCTCCTCGAGCCAGGGACCGGTGGAGCGGAGGACGTGCGTGGCACCGGCGGACCGGGTGATCCGTTCCTTCTCATCCGAGGACACCAGGGCGATCGTCGAGATGCCCTGGGCCCGGGCGATGTCCAGGACGGCCGTGCCGACACCCCCGGCGGCACCCGTCACGAGCACCGTTCCGCCCGGACACACCTCCGTGCCCTCGAGGGCGTACAGGGCGGTGGAGTAGTTCATCTGGACCCCGGCGGCGTGGACGAAGTCCATGCCCTCCGGGATCCGGACCAGGTAGTCCTCCAGCGCCAGCGCGCGCTCGGCCAGCCCGCCGTGCCAGACGGAGCCCGCCACCCGGTCCCCGGGGCGGAAGGCGGAGTCCGCGGGGGCCTCGAGCACGACGCCGGCCACCTCGCTGCCCGCGATGTACGGTGCCTCGAGACGGTGCTGGTACTTCCCCCGTGTCTGCAGGGGGTCGATGAAGGACAGCCCCGCGGCATGCACGTCCACCAGGATCCTGCGGCCGCCGGCCCGGTCGTGGGCCCCCGACGGCTCGGGCACGTCCCGGAGCGTCGCGACCGCCGGGCCGCTCAACTCCGGGATGACGACGGCCCTCACGACTCCGCCGCCTCCTGGCGCAGCAGGGCGTCGGTGTACTCCACGGCGGTCTGCGCGCCACCCGAGGCGACCGCGGCAGGCGAGGAGCCGCCGTCGGGGTGGACGTCGGCCTCCCGCCGGCGGAGCTCGACGCGGCGGATCTTGCCGGAGACCGTCTTGGGCAGGTCGTGGAACTCCAGGCGGCGGATGCGCTTGTAGGGCGCCAACGAGTCCCGGCAGTGCTGCAGGATCGCCCGGGCGGTCTCCTCGGTGGGTTCCCAGCCCTCGGCGAGCTGGACATAGGCCTTGGGAACGGCGAGCCGGATGGGATCCGGCGAGGGGACCACGGCGGCCTCGGCGACCGCCGGGTGCTCGATGATCGCCGACTCCAGCTCGAACGGGGACAACCGGTAGTCGGAGGCCTTGAAGACGTCGTCGTTGCGGCCGACATAGGTGATGATGCCGTCCGCGTCCCGGGAGACCAGGTCACCGGTGTGGTAGACACCGTCCCGGAACGCCTCGGCCGTGCGCTCGGGATCCCCCCAGTACCCCGTGGTCAGCCCGACCGGGCGGGGGTCCAGGCGCAGGCAGAGCTCGCCGACCTCGGCGGACTCCTCGCCCGTGTCCGGGTCGATCAGCACGACGTCGTACCCCGGCAGCGGACGGCCCATGGCCCCCGGCCGCACGGGCTGGCCCGGGGTGTTGGCCACCTGCAGGGTGGACTCGGTCTGGCCGAAGCCATCCCGGATCTGGGTGCCCCAGGCCTTCTCCACCTGGGCGATAACCTCGGGATTGAGGGGCTCGCCGGCCGCCACGATCTTGGTGGGCGGGTTCTCCAGCTGGGTCAGGTCGGCCTGGATCAGCATGCGCCAGACGGTGGGCGGCGCGCAGAAGCTGGTGACGCCCTCCCGGTCCATCTGGTGCATCAGGGCCTTGGCGTCGAACCGGCCGTAGTTGTAGAGGAACACGGTGGCCTCGGCGATGAAGGGGGCGAAGAAGTTGGACCAGGCGTGCTTGGCCCAGCCGGGCGAGGCCACGTTGAGGTGCACGTCGCCGGGCTCGAGGCCGATCCAGTACATCGTGGACAGGTGGCCCACCGGGTAGGACGTGTGCGTGTGCTCGACGAGCTTGGCCTTCGAGGTGGTGCCGGAGGTGAAGTACAGCAGCATCGTCTCATCGGCCCGGGTGGGCTCGTCGAGGCCGAAGGAGGTGGGCGCGGTGAACGAGTCGCGCCAGTCGTGCACGGGCCGGGCGGGGGACCCGCCGTCGGGCCGTGCACCGATCTGCACCAGCTGGAAGTCACCGGGGACCGTGTCGAACTTGGCCGCCTCCGTCCCGTTGGTGACCACCCAGGAGGCCTGACCGCGCGCGACCCGGTCGGCGAGGTCGGCCGGGCCGAGCATCACGGTGGAGGGGATCACGGGTGCGCCGATCCGGATGCAGGCCAGCATTACCTCCCACAACTCGACCTGGTTGCCCAGCATGACGATGACGTGGTCTCCACGGCGCACCCCGATCCCGCTCAGCCAGGCGGCGACCTGCGTGGACCGTTCCGCCAGGTCACGGTAGGTCCGGCGCTCGCTGGTGCCGTCCTCACCGGTGATCACGAGGGCGGGCTGACCGCCGCGATCCCCCGCGGCCACGTGGTCGATCCAGTCCGAGGCGAAGTTGAAGTGCTCGAACCTGGGCCAGGCGAAGGTCTGGTGTGCCGTGTCCGGATCGGTGCGACAGGCGAGGAGCTGGTCGCGGGACTGGCGGAAGAGCTCGGCGGGGGACTGTGCGGTCATGGGATACCTCTCGGAGCCTGACAAGCGCGAATCACCGTCAGCAGACGCGTGTTCGGGAGTCCGTCGTGGGTGGAATGTGACCCAGACTACAGTCCCTTACTCGGAAGACCTAGTATTCAGTTGGAAGTCCTAGTAAGTTGGCGCGCAGACCCACACGAGATGATTCCCGTCCGCCGACGGGCAAGGAGAGCACGCATGAGGATTGTGGTTTTGGCCAAGCAGGTTCCGGATACCTGGTCCGATCGGAAGATCGACCTGGAGTCGGGGATGCTGGACCGGGCGGCCTCGGAGCCGGTGCCGGATGAGATCAATGAGCGGGCCCTGGAGAACGCGCTGCAGTTCAAGGACGGGCACCCGGACGCGGAGATCGTGGTCCTGGTGATGGGGCCCGAGGATGCCACGAAGACGCTGCGGAAGCTGCTGTCCATGGGCGCCGATTCGGCCGTGCTGGTGACGGACGCGTCCCTGGCGGGGTCGGACATGGTGCAGACCGCCAGGGTGCTGGCCGCGGCGATCGAGAAGATCGGCGGTGTGGACCTGGTGGTGGCCGGCAACGAGGCCACCGACGGCCGGGGCGGGATGATCCCGGCCATGGTCGCCGAGGTCCTGGGACTGCCGGTGCTGCCGGGCCTGGACATGATCGAGATCGCCGCGGACCGGGTCTCCGGCACGGCGGGCGTGGACGGGGGAACGTTGCAGGTCTCGTCCTCGCTGCCTGCCGTGGTGTCGGTGACCGAGAAGACGGCCGAACCGAGGTTCCCGAACTTCAAGGGGATCATGGCCGCGAAGAAGAAGCCGCTGCAGACCTGGTCGCTGGCGGAGCTGGGCATCCAGGCCGGGCCGGAGGCCGCCTCGGTGCGGTCGGTGATGGTCTCGGCCACGGCGCGACCGCCGAAGCAGGCCGGTCCGAAGGTTGCCGACGACGGCACCGCCGCATCCCAGCTGGCCGAGTTCCTGGCCGCCCACCGGCTCATCTGAGTTCGCCGGCGAAGTCCTCCCCGAAGACCAGAACACGTGACGAGCTGAAGGAAGCACGCAGATGTCGAACGTTGGAAATGTCCCAGTCCTGATCGAGACCACCAGTGAGGGCGCCCCGAAGTCCACCGCGGCGGGTCTGCTCGGGGCCGCCGCGCAGATCGGTGTCCCGGTCGCGGTGGCCGTGACCGTCCCGGGGGCGGCCGGCACGCTGGCGGCGGACCTGGGCGCACTGGGCGCGGCCCAGGTGTACCTCGCCGAGTCCGAGACGGCGGCCACCGAGCTGGGTTCCGCCCAGGTCGGCGCCCTGGCCGATGCCGTCCAGGCCTACCAGGCCCCGGTGGTGCTGCTCTCGGCCACGAACGACTCCAAGGCCGTGGCCGGCCGGCTGGCGATCGTGGCCGGCGGGTCCGTGGCCGCGGACGCCGTTGGCATCTCCTATGACGAGGAGGGCCAGGAGGTCATCGCCACGCACGCGGTGTTCGGCGGGGACTTCACCACCGAGTCCACCGTGGAGGGCGGGTTGATGATCGCCACCATCCGTCCCGGGTCGATCGAGGCCCGGGCCGAGGCCGTGGCGGCCCCCGAGGTCAGGACCGCGGCCGTCTCGACGACCACTGCCCGGGGCGCGAGCATCGACTCCGTGGACGAGGCCCCGGCCTCCACCGGTCGCCCGGCGCTGCGCGGGGCTAAGACCGTGGTCTCCGGTGGCCGCGGGGTCGGGTCCAAGGAGGCCTTCAGCGTGGTCGAGGACCTCGCCGACGCCCTCGGCGCCGCCGTGGGCGCCTCCCGCGCGGCCGTGGATGCCGGGTACGTGCCGCAGTCCTACCAGGTCGGCCAGACCGGGGTGACGGTGACCCCGGAGCTGTACGTGGCCCTGGGCATCTCCGGTGCCATCCAGCACCGCGCCGGGATGCAGACGGCCAAGACCATCGTGGCGATCAACAAGGACGAGGACGCCCCGATCTTCGAGGTCGCCGACTTCGGCGTCGTCGGTGACGTCTTCAAGGTCGTCCCCCAGCTGATCGAGGAGATCAACAACCGCCGCAACTGACGCCTGGCGCGTCCTGCGCCCCGGGGTGCGGGACGCGTACCCGGGACGGAGCCCCACCCCCCCCACGCCGTGACCATCCCCGCGAAGGACTGAGACGCCTCATGAGTACCGAGCAGAACCCGGGACCGCGCACGGTCCGGCGCCGCATGGCCGGTTACACCCCGCCGGCGCCGCGATCCGGGGAGCCGGACACCGCCCCCGACGTGTCGATGACGGCCGCCACCCCGTCCCCGCCACCCGCGGCAGGGGCGACAGGGGTGACGCCGGCTCGCCAGGAACCGGCCGCACGGTCCGGAGGGGACCCTGTAGTGGAGGCCGCGACACCTCCCGAGGGTGAGCCCCAGGCGCAGCCTGCCACGGCGACGGCCGCGGGCCCCACCCGCAAGCGCCGCATGGGCAGTACGCCCGCTCCTCCGCCCTCTGCCGTGCAGGCCCCGGCGCCCGCGTCTGAGGCCCGCGTGAGTGCTTCCGACACCCCGGTTGCCGAGACCTCCTCCCCGCACGACGGATCCCTCTCCATCGGGGGTGGCCACGGGACCGGTGAACTCGCGCCTGCTCCGGCGCGCAGGCG
>NZ_CALMQR010000033.1:0-1286 GCF_937871995.1 uncultured Citricoccus sp.
CCCTGAGCGAGGCCCTCGGGGTGGCCCCCTCCACGTGCCTGGCCCGGATGAAGGCGCTGCAGCAGTCCGGGGTGATCCGGCGCTTCACCATCGACGTGGATCCCCAGGCCCTGGGGCGCGGCATCGAGGCGCTGATCAGCGTCCGCGTGCGGCCCGGGGCCCGCCAGCAGATCGCGACGTTCGCCGAGACGCTCAAGACCGTGCCGGAGGTGACGCAGTACTTCTTCCTCGCCGGGATGGACGACTTCCTGATCCACCTCACGGCGCGGGACACCGAGCACATCCGCCAGTTCGTCCTCGAGCACCTGTCCTCAAACCCCATCGTGGCCACCACCCAGACGAGTTTGGTGTTCGACCACGTGGCCGGGCCCGCCGCCCTCTGACGCGCAGGGACCGGAGGAGCCGTCAGTGTCAGGACAGCGGGACGGTGGCGACGAGCCCGGCCGGGCCAGGAGGCGCTGGAGTCACCGGGCCGGGCCGCCGGAGGGTCATTCGCAACCGACCCCATCACCGTCGCGGTCCAGGTGGCGGGCGTACCCGGGGTCTCCGATGCGGACCGGGGCCGCGCCGGCGGCGCGTGCGGCGGTGCAGTTCTTGAAGTAGACGGGCGCCGCTGTCTTAGTGGGCGGGGCAGGGGTGTAGGTCTTGCGGGGAGCAGGCGTCTGGGCCTTCTTCGGGGTCAACTCCGGGGTGTGAGTCCTCTTGGGCGCCTGGGCCGGCGGAACCGGGGTCGACGCGGGTGACTGCGTGGAACGGGTGATGACCGGATACGCGGTCGCGGCGGACTCTGGGGTGGCGAGGGCCTGGTCCGGGCAACCGTCGAGCACGCGGATCATGGCGTCCTTCTCGGCGGAGGTCACCCAGAGTGCGTACTCCGCCTTGACGGCGATCTGCCGGGCGACGTAGTCGCAACGGAACGACCGGTTCGGTGGCAGCCAGGAGGCGGCGTCGGAATCGGACTTCTGGGCGTTCGCCGGTCCGTCCACGGCGAGCAGGTTCACCGGGTCGTTCGCGAACCGGATCCGCTCGTCCGCGGAGAGCTGCCGGGCACCCTTCTGCCAGGCGTCGGACAGGGCGACCACGTGGTCGATCTGCACGTCGTTGGATGTGTCCTGGCCGCGGAGGAAGTGGATCTCGGTGGCGGTGTAGGGGTCATCGAGCACCCCGGAGAGGACCACGCAGTCATGGGTGCCGGGCTTGAACCGCTCCCCGGCCAGGTCGCGGGCCAGCATGTCGTTGCGGGTGTCGCAGCCGTTGCGGTCGACGTCCGCCCACGCCGGGCCGAA
>NZ_CALMQR010000034.1:0-2899 GCF_937871995.1 uncultured Citricoccus sp.
CCCTCTGCTGTCCGTGTCGGCGATCAACCCGCAAGCAGTACCCGGATAGGGATCCCCTGGTGGGGCGGCACTGAGTGATCAATCGGAAGTCCATCCGCACTTCTGGCTCGCCCGGATGTGCGGGCTGCCAGAATGTGCCTGTGAGTCTTCCGGAGCATGCAGCATGAACGAGAGGTGGGGTCTGGTCTGGCCCGGTACCGGTGAATGGCGGGCACTGCCGGTACGTCTCCCCACGTGGCGCCGAGTGGTCGGTGCTTGGGCGATAGGTGTCCTAACCACTGTGGGTGCGTTCGTTGCCGATCGCGGCTGGGAGACCCTCGATGCGGAAGCCTGGGAGGGCCCGTTCCGGGTGACGGACATGCTGGGGCTGTCCGGATTGTTCCTCAGCATGGCGTTCGCCCTCGGAGGGTGGGTCCTGGGCGGTCGGGCCGTGATCGCGGCTCCGCTGGTGCTGGCCTATGCGGCGGTGCCCCACACGGTCGATCACTATGCCTCGGCCTGGGTCTGGTGGGGAGGTGCTGCTGCCGCGGTTGTCTGGGCGTTCGTTCAGGCAGGTGCGTCAGTGCGGCAGCTGCGCGCAGTGCGTGCCTTGGCTCGTCGGTCTGACACGGGGCGGACCGTCGAACTGGACGAAGCGTCTCTGGCGGTGGTGCGCACGGCCGGGCGCCGCGGCCTGTACTGGGCGTGGGGACTGAGCGGAGTCGCCGCCCTGGGGTGTGCCGTCACGGCCGCGGTCTTGGTTACGGAACTGGGGAAGACTGCTGAAGAACTGGATAGTGCGTCGGTTTCGGACGTGCTGGCTACCGGCGCCGCGGCAGCCGCCATCTTGGCCATCGGTCAATGGGTTCACTGTGCGTGGCGGGCCATCGCCCGCACCGCCGTGGGCCAGGTAATCTGGCAGGTCCCCGTTGGTCCGGGGCCGGTCTGGGGGTTGTCCTCGCCACGGGAGGGGCAGGCGGGGATGCTCGCATTCGAGCAGGCACGATCCATCCCCGGGTGCAGCTGCATCGAGGACTGGCGCCGTGCGAACCCTGACGCGGACGCCGAGTCCATGGAGGACTACGGCGTGCCGGCTGCCGAGTACTGCCCCGTCCACGGCATCGACCAGATCAATGCTCTCTCCCCGGAGCGCTTCATAGCCCGCGCCGCCGAGCCGTGGCTGTGGGATCCGGACGCCATGGACCTGAGCCCGACCCGACCCGAGGAGAACAGACCCCTCCTGGTGGGGTTTGCAGGGCACGCCCACTTGGGGTTTCCCGCACGCTTCAAGAATGACCAGGTCGACCTCGATCCCGCCGACAGCTTCTTTCTCGAGGAAAGAACCAGCGCCGACAATGAGGCCGACGACTCGGACTGGGATGCTCCCCGGCGGCCCACCAAGGGCGTGTTCGATCGCATCGACCTGCGCCCGGCGGGATTGGCCGGTGACGCTGTCCGTTACCGCCACGGGCGGGCATGGTTCGACAGCGACACCGCCGATGACTCCTCTAGTGGCGCCCAGGCCTGAGCCGCATACCGCCGGCCGCGACCGGTCATGATCCCCATCTAGGCGCGACCTTACGTGAGAGGGTCTTACGCCGGGCGCCGGTTCATCGGGTGCGGTCGACCAGAGCCTGCCGGAGGGCACCGGTCTGCTGTGTCGTGGGCGCGTCCAGGGTGCCGATGCGGTCTTCGACCCAGCGGGAGTAT
The DNA here is from genome assembly GCF_937871995.1 of uncultured Citricoccus sp. Lineage (NCBI taxonomy): Bacteria > Bacillati > Actinomycetota > Actinomycetes > Micrococcales > Micrococcaceae > Citricoccus > uncultured Citricoccus sp. The sequence continues at coordinate 1,690 of NZ_CALMQR010000034.1, forward strand.
CGCTCGGCCTCATCGAGCAGGCCGGGGATGAACTCGGTCGGGTCCACCAGGACTCGGTCGCCGTTGACGCCGAACACCGCTCCCGCCCGGGTGTGCCGCATCTCCACGTTCACCGATTGGCCGGGGAACGAGGTCAAGCCACTACCGGTCTCCAGGTAGGCCTGGACGCAGTCGACCAGGGCGAACCACACCCCGGAGACCTCATCCCACAACGCCGGGCCGATGAGTTCTCGTCCGCGGTAGGACAGTCGCAGCAGCCCCTCGCTGCCATAGGGATGCCTTTTCAGTCGTTCTCGCCACAGTGCGGCGGCCCGTCGGGGTTCGGCATCCAGGCTCACCAGGTACCGTTCCGGGCGGGAGACGAAGTCCTCCAAATCCTGCACCGTGTCCGGAAGCAGGACGAACGCCTCGGATTGCAGTGCAGAAAGACGGTTCTCACTCAACCGCATTCCTTTCCTCGACGACGGACTGGCACGATTCACGGCGGCCACCAGCCACCAGGACCTGTTCGGGCAGACCGCACGCCTGGCACACGCATCCACGCCACGACCATGGTCAACCACCCATTGTCTCGGTCGAGGATGGTCTACCGATGCGGTTTGAAGATGGCACCCGTCAACGGGGCAATGGCGAACCACTCAGAGTTATCTCCGTCAGGAGCACTTGCAGCATTGTCGGATCTCTTCCGCTCCGCGATCAGAGCCGCTTCTAGCTCTCCAAAGGCAGCAGTCGCCCGAGGATTGAGGACCGGGCGCGTCCCACGGAACCTGCGCGGCGGTACACCCGTTTCGTAGGTGCTGAACTGGACCTGGTAGCCGTCTCCCAGTTCATCTGCCACCCGTTGGGCCAGACGGTTGCCTTCCGCGGTGAACTGGCGGGCCAGTTCTGCTGACTTCCAGTCTTCGTCGGGCGTCAGCGAGTCATAGTAGGACTGTTCCCAATCCTCCAATTCGCGGACCAAACCGTCAGTGAGTCCGGATTCGTCGTACGGCACGGGGCCCCCGAACCACAGAACGGTGTCGGCGTAGTCCGGGAACATCCGCACCACCGGACGCTGACCCACGCTGTCATTCATATCGCGACGCTACTACGAGGACGCGCAAACGAGCTGTGCGTCAAGAAGTGCTCCGGTGACCCCTCTGCGCCGTTCCGCAAGGGGAACCCCTCACGGACAGCGTTGGAGGCACTGCGGTGTTTCATGCAGGCCCCT
>NZ_CALMQR010000035.1:0-4861 GCF_937871995.1 uncultured Citricoccus sp.
CGGCGACAGGCGGGCCGGCCGGTGACACCGGTGCTGAGCCGGGAGCGGATCGCCCAGGCGGCGCTGGAGCTGGTGACCCTGGACGGGGCCGACACGCTGACGATGGCGGCCCTGGCCCGGCACCTGGGGGTGGCCGCGTCCGCGCTGTACAACCACATCGGCGGCAAGGCCGAGCTCACGGCGCTGCTGCAGGATGCCGTGATGGGACGGGTGGACGTCAGCTCCCTCGAGGCGTTCCTGGACGGTTCCGGGTCGCTGGCCGCGGCGCTCGCCGACTGGGGCCGGTCCTACCGCGAGGTCTTCGCCGCCCACCCCACGCTGATCCCGCTCATCGCGACCCTGCCGATCTCCGGGGCGCCGACCACCCGGGGGATGTACGACGTCGTGGCGGCGGCCCTGAGCCACGCGGGGGTGCCCGACCCGCGGGTGGTGCCGGTCATCATCGCCTTCGAGTCGTTCCTGTTCGGATCGGCCATGGACGTGCACGCCCCGGCCTCCATCTTCACCTCGCGGCCCGGTGAGTCCGATGCGCCCAACTTCCAGCGGACCGTGGACTCCTTCATGGCCTCGCTGGCGGCCGGTGACCAGGGGACGGGTGCCGCCGGGCAGGACGCCGTCCCGGAGGCGGCCCAGCGCAATCCCTACGCGGATGCGCCCTTCGAGCTCGGGCTCGATGCCCTGATCCACGCCACCCTGCGGCTCGTTCCCTGAGCCCGTGCCCTGATCAGGAGTCGAAGCCCATGCCCAGGGCCTCGGTGAACCTCAGCCACAGTCCCTTGCGTCCGCCCCGCCGGTCCGCCCGGGCCATCTCCCGCTTGGTGATCTCGATGCCGGCCCAGGCCAGCGGGTCGGGAGGGAAGGGTGCCGGCTTGCGCCGGACCATCTGCAGCCCGGTCAGTTCGGTGTCCCGGCCCGAGAGCAGGTCCAGCATCACCCGGGCGGCGAACCGGCTGGCGCCGACGCCCAGTCCGGTGAACCCGGCCGCACGCGCGGTCAGCCCGCCGTGGGCGGTGTCGAAGAAGGCGAAGAACCGCGAGCAGGTGTCGATGGCCCCGCCCCACTGGTGGCTGAAGCGCACGCCCTCCAGTTGCGGGAACGTCGCCAGGGTGTGGGCGGCGAGCCGCCGGAAGGTCGCGGGGCGCTGGTCGTAGGTGCCGGAGACGCGCCGCCCGTAGTGGTAGACCGCGTCGTAGCCGCCGAACAGGAGCCGGTCCCGGCCCGTGGCGCGGTCGGTGGCCAGCCGGTAGTAGTGGAACCGGGAGTCGGGGTCGTCCAGTCCCTGCCGGCGACGCCAGCCGAGCGCCGCGGACTGCTCCGGTGTCAGCGGTTCGGTCATCAGCGCGTAGTCGTAGACCGGGACGGTGGACAGTCCCGTGCCGGGCAGCAGGGACCGGTAGGCGTTGGTGGCCAGGGCGACCCGCCGCGCCGTGACCACGGCGCGGGGCGCTCCGCCCCCGGGACCCTGGTGGCCGCCGTCGTACGTCTCCTGCGGAAGGGGCCCGGTGCGGGCGGGAAGGCCCTCGACCTCCCCGCCGACCGTGGCCACCACTCGGGCCCCGGCGCCGGTGCCGGTGCGGCGCAGTTCCGGGACCGGTGAGTGCTCGTGGACGCGCACGCCCCGCTCCAGGCACGCACGCTTGAGCCCCCAGGCCAGCCGCGCGGGGTCCACCAGCGCGGATTCCCGGTGCCACCACAGCCCGGCCCGGTAGAGCGGCGAGGCGACCTCGGCCCGGACCTGCTCCCGGTCGAAGAAGGTCGACTGCGCCGGATCGGTCTCGTGCTCGCGCCGCAGCGCGTCCACGTGGTGGTCCTCGACGGCCACGGTCATGCTGCCGTTCCACTCGAAGCCGCAGTCGATCCCGTACCGCTCGAGGGCCTGCCGGATCTCCTCCACGTTCTGCTCCCCGAGCTCGTCCAGCCGGTCGACCTCGTCCGGTACGTGCAGCACCCCGTTGGCGCGTCCGTGGGTCAGCGAGGTCGAGACGAACCCCCCGTTGCGTCCCGAGGCGGCCCAGCCGCACTCGTGCCCCTCCAGCAGCAGCACGTCCCGGTCCGGGTCCCGCTCCTTGGCCAGCAGCGCGGTCCACAACCCGGTGAAACCGCCGCCGACCACCAGCAGGTCGGTCGTCGTGTCCCGGGACAGGGCGGGCTCGGCAGGCGGCCGGTCAGGGGAGTCCAACCAGTAGGAGATGGCCTTGGCGCCAGCCAGCGCCGCGTCCACGACGCCGGCCGGCACCTCCCGCTCGGCTCTCTCATACGCGGTCAGGGGCGAGGCCTCGTCGGGTCGTGGCGGCTGCGGCACGGGGTTCACCTCGGGTCCCGGATCAACCGGCCGCGTGGCGGTCCGCGACCTCGAGCGCCTGGTCCAGGATGTCCAGTCCCTCGCGGAGCACCTCGTCCGGGGTGTTCAGCGGCGGGGCCACGTGGATCCGGTTGTAGTTGGCGAACGGCAGCAGGCCCAGCCTCTTGCACTCGCCGATCAGCTCGTTCATCTCCGGGCTCGAGCCGCCGTAGGCCGCCAGGGGTTCCTTCGTGGCCCGGTCCCGCACGAGCTCCACGGCCCAGAAGGCGCCCAGTCCGCGGACGTCGCCCACCGAGGGGTGGCGGTCCCCGATCTCCCGCAGGCGGGGGCCGATGACCTCCCGGCCCACGCGCGCGGCGTTCTCCACCATGCCCTCGTCCTTCATGGCGTTGATGGTGGCCACGGCGGCGGCGCAGGCCAGGGGGTGCCCGGAATAGGTCAGCCCGCCCTGGTAGACGCGCTCCGCGAAGGTCTCGTAGACGGCGTCCGAGATGGCCACGCCGCCCAGCGGGACGTAGCCCGAGTTGACGCCCTTGGCGAAGGTCATCAGGTCGGGCTCCATGTCCCAGTGGTCGACGGCGAACCACTCACCGGTCCGGCCGAAGCCGACCATCACCTCGTCGGCGATGAACATCACGCCGTACTTCCGGGTCAGCTCCCGGACCCCGGCCATGTACCCCGCCGGCGGCACGTAGATGCCGGCGGTGCCGGGGACCGACTCGAGGATCAGGGCCGCGATGTTCTGGGCGCCCTCGAGCTGGATGACCTGCTCCAGGTGCTCCAGGGCGCGCTCGGTCTCCTGCCGGTCATCCTGGGCGTGAAAGTAGCTGCGGTAGGGGTAGGGGGGCATGAAGCGGACGACGCCGGCCGCGGACCGGTCGGCGTCGAACCGGCGGGCATCACCCGTGACGTTCACGGCCAGGTCGGTGCCGCCGTGATAGGACCGGTAGGCCGAGAGGACCTTGTGCCGGCCGGTGTGCAGCCGCGCCATCCGGATGGCGTGCTCGACGGCGTCGGCGCCGCCGTTGGTGAAGAACACGTGGTTCAGGTCCCCCGGGGCCAGGTCGGTGACGAGGCGGGCGGCCTCCGACCGGGCGTCGTTGACGTGGGCCGGGGCGATCGTGGCGATCCTCGCGGCCTGGTCCTGGATCGCGGCGATGACCTTCGGGTGGGAGTGGCCGATGTTCGTGTTGACCATCTGGGAGGAGAAGTCGATGAGCCGGCGCCCCTCGCCGTCCCAGACGTGGGGGCCCTCGGCCCTGAGGATGGTCATCGGGCTGATCTTGCGCTGCGCGCTCCACGAGTGGAAGACGTGGGCGCGGTCGAGGTCGAACGCCTTGCGGCCCTCGGCGATCAGGTCCTCGGTGATGGCGGGATCGGGGGTTACCGGCTGGATGGTCATCTCGTCTCCTTCGTCGAAGCTGCCTGGTCTCGATCGTGCCATGACGGGGCGCGCGGCGGGTGAGGCCGGTCGCCCGCGCGCCCCGTCCCGGCCGCCGGTTCGGTCAGATCCTCGCCCAGGCGTCCTGCAGGACCCCGCGCAGGATCTGCTCGATCTCGTCGAACTCGGGCTGGCCCAGGGTCAGCGGCGGGGCGAGCTGGATGACCGGGTCGCCGCGGTCGTCCGCGCGGCAGTACAGTCCGGCCTCCCACAGCGCGGGGGACAGGAAGTCGCGCAGCAGCCGGTCGGCCTCCGGGCCCTCGAAGGTGGTCTTGGTGGCCTTGTCCTTGACCAGCTCGATGCCGAAGAAGTACCCGGCCCCGCGCACGTCGCCCACGATCGGCAGGTCCAGCAGCTGTTCCAGGGTGGCCCGGAAGGAGTCGGAGCAGCCCTGGACCCGCTCGTTCAGCCGCTCGCGTTCCATGATGTCCAGGTTGGCCATGGCGACGGCCGCGGCGACCGGGTGACCGCCGAACGTGTAGCCGTGGTAGAAGGTCGAGTCCTTCGAGAAGGGCTCGAAGAGCCGGTCGGAGGCGATCATCGCCCCGATGGGGGCGTACCCGGAGGTCATGCCCTTGGCGCAGGTGATGATGTCCGGGGTGTAGCCGAGGTCGGTGCAGGCGAACATCGAGCCGATCCGGCCGAAGGCGCAGATCACCTCGTCGGAGACCAGCAGCACGTCGTACTCGTCGCAGATCTCCCGGACGCGGTCGAAGTAACCCGGCGGGGGCGGGAAGCACCCGCCGGCGTTCTGCACCGGCTCCAGGAAGACGGCGGCCACGGTCTCGGGCCCCTCGAACTCGATGGCCTCGCGGATGCGTTCGGCGGCCCAGAGCCCGAAGTCCTTCTCGTTGTCCGCACAGAACTCCGGCGCCCGGTAGAAGTTGGTGTTCGGCACCCTGAACCCGCCCGGGGTCAGGGGCTCGAACTGCTGCTTCAGCTCGGGGATGCCGGTGATGGACAGGGCGCCCTGGGGCGTGCCGTGGTAGGCGATGGAGCGGGAGATGACCTTGTGCTTCATCGGCCGGCCGGTCTCCTTGAAGTAGTTCTTGGCCAGCTTCCAGGCGGACTCCACCGCCTCGCCGCCGCCGGTGGTGAAGAACACGCGGTTCAGGTCC
>NZ_CALMQR010000036.1:0-16703 GCF_937871995.1 uncultured Citricoccus sp.
CACGACACCCGGACGTGGACGGGGAGGATGGCCACGGGGCCGGATACGGCGAGGAAACACGAAGACCCCGGCCCTGAGGGGCCGGGGTCTTCTTCGTTGCGGGGGCAAGATTTGAACTTGCGACCTCCGGGTTATGAGCCCGGCGAGCTACCGAACTGCTCCACCCCGCGTCGGAACACCCAACACTACAGGTCCATCGCCCGTCTCCCAACTCGAGCTGCCTCGCGTGCCGCCGGACGTGCCGGCGTGGCCCCGCGGAATCGAGGACATGCCGGGATTGGAGGGGGGGATTCCCGGCATGTCCTCGACCGATATCGAATCTAGGCCCGGACCGCGCTCGCAGGCCCCGGGGCCTGTACCCCAGGGCTACCTGACTTGCCCCGATGCGCCGCACGGCGATCACTCGTACTCGAAGCGGTCACGCGACGTCTCCGGCGAACTCGTCCAGGGCTTCCGCCCGCTCGGGGTGGCCCTCGGCGTGGAGATGGGCGGTGCAGGCTGATCACGGTCAGCGAGAAGACGGCACCGACGGTCGTGATCATGGCCCCCGCGACCGTCGACAACAGCGACGTGCCCGCATTGCTGCTCATGGCCAGCGTGAACGGCGTTCGGCCCTGCTCCGAGGCCGCCCTGTCATCGTGCCGCCCGGACACGGTCACGGGGACCGTGCATGCTGGCCGCTGCCCGCAGATAGATCATCAGGTATGCGGGGGTCGAATGGACCTCACCCGCCGTTCGGGGCGTCCGACGAGCAGTCAGTCCACGGTTCAGGCCGTCACCTTGAGGTGACATGGGACACATCTACACTGCGGGAGGGCCTCGTTCATCGACGATCGTGGCCCTGACCAGTACGTATGTCGCCGTGACACCACGGAAGAATCCTCAGGAGGGTCATGCAGTCCACCCCACGATCCACACGGCGCGGCCGCCTTGCGGCCGTCGTGACCGCGGCGTCTTTGGCGCTCGCGGTGCCGGCCGGCGTCGCACCCGCGATGGCGGACGCGAATTTCCCCTCGCCCACGGGCGAGACCACCATCTCCAGCATCCTGACCCCTGCGGATGTCGAGAAGGAGCTGAAGAAGCTGGAGCAGACCTCACGCTTCGCCGTGGACGTCTTCACCCTCGCCGAGGCCGGGACGTCCGTGAACACCTCCGAACAGGGCCGCGACCTCTACGTCGCCACCGTGGGAACGGGGCCGGAGGACGTCTGGCTCCAAGGACGGATCCACGGCAACGAACCCTATGGCACCGATTCCCTGCTGACCCTCCTCAAGGACCTGGGGACGAACGGGTCATCGGACTACGACCTCCTGCGCGAGAAGTACACCTTCCACATCATCCCGATGTACAACCCGGACGGCGCCGAGGCGAACATCCGCCATACGCTCCTGTGGGATGACGTGACCGGATCCCCCGAGCCCGGTGGGAACGGGCGTGAACAGCGCGTCGACCTCAACCGGGACTGGACCGCGAACGGCTTCGCCGCGAAGGAGTCCCTGGCCTTCTACGAGTACTGGACCATGGTGGACCCGGCCTTCGGGGTGGACATCCATCACCAGGGCCTGAAGAAGGAATGGGGAACAGGCGATGACGTGACCCTGTCTCTCGGCATCTCCCTGGCACCCGGCGGGCCCACCTTGCCCGGGCTTGAAGGAGGGGCCTACGACGTCCTGACCCGGCAGATGCTCGTGCACGTCTACGACCAGCTCTCGAAGTACGGATCCATCAACATGGACCGCTATCAGGTGGGCAACGGGATGGAGATCGACATCAAGGGCGGTGTCGTCTCGGCCATGATGCTCGGTCTGGACTACCAGGGGTTGAACCCCGAAGGGCACACCAACCCGGTCGTGTTCTTCGAGACGAGCGGCAACACCTCCGACGGCAGCCTGGGACAGAAGGCCCGTGGCAAGTCGGTCCGACAGAACGTGCTGGCACTGAAGGAACTCCTGCTCGGGATGGCCACGGGAGAGGTGCAGCACGAGGATCCGGAACGGTGGGAGGAGATCCCGCACCAGCCGGTGACCGGATACCAGACGGACTACGCCGGCAACATTCCGGTCCAGTAGGCAGGGCCCGGGACCAGGGGTCCTCCTGCCGTGCGGCGGGAGGACCCCTGGTCGTGGTGGCATCGCCGCCCGTGCCGGGAATCAGCGCTCGCCGGCACCGGCACGGTCCTGCGTGTCTGTCGCGGGGACCACGGTCAGGCGGGGGAGGGGGAGGAAACGAGCCAACGGCACCGGGGCCGGCCGTGCCTATGTCTCCAGGGGTTTCTTCTGCCAGGGCCACCGGCCGGTGATCTCGAGCTCGAGGGAGAAGCTCAGGAAGGTGCGGATCAGGACGATCAGCGCCAGCACGCCGACCGAGGCGAAGGTGGGCGTGACGGCCACGGTCCGGATGATGTCCGCGGCCACGAGCAGTTCCAGCCCCAGCAGGATGGACCGCCCCAGGCGTCGTCGATACTGGTGATAGACGTCTGTCCGATCCGGCCCCTTGCCGAGCAGCGCCCCGGCGGCGATGAAGCTCGCCACGGCGATGCCCACCACGATCGCCACCACTCCGGCGATGTCCACCGCCTTGCCCACTGCCTCCATGGCGCCCTGGAACTCCACGGACGTCTCCCTTCCCCGCCGTCCCACGCCTGTGCCTGCGCACTCGACGCCGTGCCGGTCCGGTGGCGAGCACCCACCGTGAGCGACGAGATTACACGGGGTCCCGGGTGCAGCGGATAGTCCTGGCGCGCGGTTCACCCAGCGGAGCACCGGGCTCCTGGACCTCGACCGGGGGTGGGGGCCGGGAATACTCTCAAGCCGTCCGGACACGACCGGCGAAGGAGAGGTGTTGGGCATGGGAGCGGTTGAAGACGCCGAACTGGTTCGGCGCGGCTACGAGGCCTTCAGCGCAGGGGATCTTGGGGCCCTCGGCGAATTGTTCGGCGAGGACGCGGTCTGGCACGTCCCCGGACAGGGTGCGCTATCAGGGGCCAAGCGAGGACGAGAGGCCATCCTGGCGTTCTTCCGAGAGCTGGGTGAGCGGTCCCAAGGGTCCCTGCGGGTGACGGTCCGGGACATCATCGGCGGGGAGACCCATACGGTGGGGATCCACCACAGTCATGCGGTCAGGAATGGCAAGACCCTGGATCAGGACACGGTCACCGTGTTCGTCCTGCGGGACGGCAAGGTCATCGAGTGCCGGGAGTTCCTGGAGGACACCGCCGCATCCGACACATTCTGGGCCTGAGCCCGGCCGCGGCCGGAACTCGTCATGGGTACGGCTGCACTCGATCGGGGCCGTCTCAGCGGTCGACGACTTCCTCAGGGCAGCGACCACGCACATTCAGAACCCTAGGAGCTACCGTTTGACTCTCTCACCCGAGTCCTTCCCGCCCATCCACGGGACCTACCCGGCCGCTCTCGACTGGCTCCGGGAGCAGGATGGGACGCAATGGCAGGACCGCCTGCTCTACTCGCCAACCTTCAGCGAGCAGAGCTTCGAACCTGGAGAGGAGGAGCTGCGCGACGTCTGGCCGACTGGAGCTCAGGTCTGCTGGTTCGGTGGGCCGACCGTGGACGTGGGCGCTTGGCCGCACGCGGCAGACGGCACCCCGCTGTCGCACGTGGCGACCATCGACCTGGCTGGTTTGGACGGGGCCATCGACCGCGCCGGGAAGGCCACCTGGCCAGCAGGGCAGCTCCAGGAAGGGTTGCCGCGGATGGGCATCCTGCAGGTCTTCCACGATCTGCGGACCTTCGGGTATGACCCCGGTGATCAGGCCCGAGGCGCCTGGGCTGTCATCGTGACGCAAGTTCCCGCGTACCCGACGGGCGGTCAGTCCCATGATCCGACGGGCACACGCCCAGCCCTGATCGAGGCCCCCGGGCCCGGAAACACTCCACACCAGGTCTGCCAGCTGGCCTTGCCGTTCTCCAGTTTCGCCCTGCCCTCGCCCCTCGACCTCTCCCCCCAGAACGCCGGTGACGTCGACCGGCTCGAGGAACTCACCCAGGCCCTGCAACGGGCGTGGATCACCCAGCGAGGCATCGGCGGGGACTACGCGATCCCCACCACCCACGCCTACGGCTACAGCTCCCGGGGCCACCACACCGCCACCCTGGACATCCTGCCCGAGGTCCTGCCGCTTACTGGCGGCGACGAATACCGGCTCATCCTGGAGATCGAGAGCTGGACCGTGCTGGAGGGCTGGTTCGGGGACGCCGGCAGCCTGGAGGTGTGGATGCGCCAGTCCGACCTGGACGCTGGTGCCTTCGAGAAGGCCTGGTGCCTCATCCGCACCGACTGACCACCCTGATGGCGGGTGCCAGCAGCTGACACTGTCGGCGCCTTCTCCACGGCCCTGCGTGAACGGCAGGGCCCCCACCCTGGGATGTCCCCGTCGGGCACTCCGGAGGCGGTTATGATGCCTGCATCACACGCGCAGGCGCCATAAGCGCCGCCTGACTTGCAGGGGAACCACTTGGCCTCATCATGGGGTCGCGCCATCGCGACCATCGCAACCGTCTCATCGCTCGTACTCGGCACGGCGGCGGGGGCTTCGGCCGCTCCGTCTTCGTCGCCCGCAAGCACCGCCGCAGTCGCCACCGGTTTCGTGGCGGCGTCCACCTCCACCCCACGCGTCACTCTCCAGATGATCGCGAGCCCGATCGTGAAGGTCGGGGGCCGCGCCACGGTTCGTCCCTCGGCCGTCGCGGGCGCCGGTGCCTCCGTGACCGCGCAGACGCTCACGGTCAAGCAAGGCACCAAGACGCTCGTCTCCGGCAAGGCCAGCGCCTCGCTCAAGGCCGGCACCTATTCGGTCACCACCCGGGTCACCTACAAGGTCGGGTCCGTCTCGAAGACGGCCAGCAGGACCCAGGCGCTGGTGGTGCGCGAGGCCGTCACCGTCAAGACCATCCCCGCCAAGACCGCACCACGCGGTGGCACGGTCACCGTGGCGCCCAACGTATCCCTCGCCTCGGGAGCCCGACTGGTGTCCAAGACGCTGACCGTCAAGCAAGGATCCAAGACGCTCGTCTCTGCCAAGCCCACTGCTCGCTTGAAGGCTGGGAAATACAGTGCCACCACGACGGTGAAGTACCAGGTCCCCGTCACCACGACGACCACCGTGAAGAGCACCACCAGGAAACTGGTGTCCGACGGTGATAGCGCGGTGGCCATGACGTGCACGGTGGCCAAGGTCTGGCCGGTGGAATCCGATGTCGACCCGTTCCTTGGCCGCGTGGATATCGAGTTCATCGACCTTAAGTGCACCGGCGCTTTCGACGGATCCTATGAGGCCCTCGCAGCCCGCTTCCCCGACACCGCCTCGAACCGGGCCAACGACTTGGCCAACGAGGTGCTGTGGCTGGAGGACACCGTGTCCGAGGGGGCCGTGAAACCGGTCCCGGGGTCGACCGCCAAGGTCACGCTCTACCCGTACGTAGAGTCCGTCAGGGACTACCTGTACACGTCGACGACGACCTCCAAGCAGGTCACCAAGACGTCCTGGTCTCCGGTCCACACCACGAGCAGGGCACAGTCGCTGACCATCACGGCCGGCAGGTAACCACCCGGCACCTCGGCGAGGGGGGGGCCGGTTCCTGGGCACGACCAGGGACGGGTCCTCCCTGTTCCTTCGCCATCGGGCAGCGTCCCACGTCGCGGTCCATGGCACCGAACCACCCCGTGGTGTCGTACGGTGACGAGATGAAGGCACGTCGTCAACGCATGGCCGGGGATCCCTTCACCTCGCTCGAGCGCGTTCTCCTGGAGCTGCTCTGCGGTGGCGATGATCCGCACCGCGTGCCGGTGCGCGAGCAGCTCCGGTCTGCCCGGTGGGGAGGCTACGAGTTCGAGGACTGCGACTGCTTCCGCCTCTCCGTCGCCGAGCTGCCACCGTCTACTCGCATCCATCATGAGGGCGGCCCGTTCTCCGTCCTCGAGGTCCGGCGCCGGGGGGAGTGTCTGGGACTCGTGGAACTGTGGGTGATCGATGGATATCTCCACTCCGTGAACTACATGTCCCTTGCCGATGATCACGACACACTTCCTGGCCCTGCGGAGTTCGATCTCCAGCTCGTGGACTGAGGGCGCGTGGGAGATGTCTCGAACACGTCGACGCTCTGCTGACGGACCACGCGATGGTCGAGACAACCCGTGCGGCCCGCCTGGTGCCGCCCCCCGTCGCCGCTCGTTGTGCACGGGTCGATCGTGCGTCACCAGCATGGCGGGCTCTCCGCCCCAGGCTGGGGGATCCTCAGGCGGCGGGTCGGCTTCACGGGGGGTCGGCTGATGTGGTGGAGAGCCCGGCTGCGATCCGCCTAAGTTCTTCCATGTGCGCGTCGAAGGCTTGCCTGCCGGTCCGCGTCTGCCTGATCCAGGTGAGGCGCCGCGCATCGGCGCGGTTCGGTGATGGACTCTTGGTCATCGATATGTAATCCGCGTCGAGGAGCACTCTGAGATGCTTGGACAACGTGGCGTCGGTGGTGCCCAGGGTGTCGCGCAGTACTGCGAAGTCGATCTCCTCGAGGTGGCGAAGAACCCCGCAGATGCGAAGACGGAGAGGGGCGTGGATGGTGTCGTCGAAAGCGGCTTCAGCGGCCATGACCCAGGTCCTCTCGGTACAGGCGATCGAACCATCGGCCGCCGAACAGGACCACCACGAAGCACGCTGATGCCGGTGCCAGCACCCACCACGCGCTCAGCGACGCCACCAGGCCATAGGACGTGCTCAGCAACACCAGGGTCACCACGAGCAGGGCCGTCAGCACCGCACCGGCCCGGACGCGTATGCGCCCCACCCGAACTCCGGACAGCCGCTGGTAGGCGATCAGCACGACGATGGTGCCGACGATGAGACCTCCCACCACGGCGTTGCGTGGCTCGCTCGACCGGACGGCTGGTGTGGCCACGTAACCGGCGACGATCAGGGCCACGAGCGGGTAGAGCCACCCGGGCGCCGCGAGCCGCTCTGCCAGGGCCGCTCGATCGGACTCCAGGTCATGCAGGAGCCGTTGCGCCTGGATGCTGGAGGGTCGAGCGGTGGGTTCGGCGGAGGCATTGTTTTCCATATCTGCAAGTGAATCAGTTTCCTCATTGGCAAGTCAATTGCGGGGTGCGGCGTCGTCCTCCCGCCGCGGTGCGACGCAACTCCACGTCCACCGGTTGGCCGGGGAACGACGTCAAGCCTCTGCCGGTCTCCACGTACGCCTGGACGCACTCGATCAGGGCGAACCACACTCCGGAGACCTCATCCCCTCAGCCCGGGCTTAGGAGTTCTCCTCCGCAGTAGGACAGGCGCAGCAGCCCCTCGCTACCGTAGGGGTGTCTCGTCCGTCGCTCGCGCCACACTCGCGCTGCCCGTTGCGGTTCGGCATACATGCTCACCAGACACCGCTCCGGCTGGGAGACGACGTCCTCCACCTCCTCCACCGCGTCCGGGAGCAGGATCAACGCTTCGGACTCCACGGCAGGCCGACGGTCCTCACGCAGCAGCATTCCTTTCATCAGGGGCCCGCACGACCCTTCGGGGCGTTGGGAGGTGCAAACGGCACAAGCCGGCCGGTGCCGGTAGGGCGCCGACCGGCCTGTGCCGTGTCACGATGCTGCCGGGTCAGTCGTTGAAGACCGTCTCGACGAACTTGGCCATCTCCCCGCGGGTGATGTCCCGGCTCGGGCGGAAGGTGCCGTCGGTGTAACCGCGGGTGGCACCGGTGGCGTACAGGTAGCTGATCGCCTCGAAGCGGCTGTACGTGGCCGGGATGTCAGCGAACGGGCTTCTGGACGGTGCGTTCCAGTCCTCGCCGGCGTGGTCGGCCAGGTAGATGAACTGCGCGGCCTCGACACGGGAGACCGGCTGGCTGGGCTTGAAGGTGCCGTCGGCGTAGCCGGCGATGCCCATCGAGCGTAGCCAGGTCGCCGCCGCGTAGTGGGCCGAACGGGGCGTCATGTCCGTGAACGGGCTGGTCTTAGGCGGCAGCCATCGCCGCTCTTGGCGCGCGGTGATGGGATCCAGGTGCTTCTCACCGTAGGCGCGCATCAGGAAGGCCGCCAGTTCCCCGCGGGTGATCTGCCGGTTCACGCCGAAGGCCCCGTTGGACTGGCCGGCAGAGATGCCCTCGCAGCCCAGCCACTGGATGGGCCCGAAGAACGCCCCTCCGGGACGGATGTCCGAGAAGGACACCGGGCACAGGTCCCCGTGGGCCACCGGGGCCCAGGGGCGTTCGAAGGAGGCGGTGGCCTCGGCCAGTTCGACGGTCTCCGACAGTCGGTGGTATTCCCCGTCGAGGTTGACGGTGGTCCGGCCCGCGACCGACTCCCCGGGGGTGAGGCCCGAAGTGTCCCGGGCATCCACGGTGAATCGCTCGTTCCCGGCCAGGCCGCCGTCGAGGCGGGCTCGCACCACGCCCTGGGCGCAGGAGACCCGGCCAGTCCGCCAGTCCTCGGTGCCCTCTCCGGCGGAAGATCCCATCCACTCCACGTCGCTGCACTGACCGGGGATGTCCAGGGTGAGCGACACGGACTCGGCCGGGCCCTCGGGGGTGATCGAGTACCACTCGACGGAGCCGTCCCAGAGCAGGTCGGGGCGCAGCTGCGGCTCGGCCGCATCAAGGGTGTCTAGGCCGCCGCGGCCCAGGGTGACCTTGTCGGTGAACCGGTTGCCGAATGCGTCGCTGCCCGTGAAGGACTTCGTCAGGGACCTGTCTTCCCAGTAGTACGGCGGGATCTGAACCGGCAGTTCTACCGTGCCACAACCACCCTTCGAGGTCGCCGGTCCTGAGATCGGATACAAGGAGATCATCGCCTGCGACAGCGGCACCTCGGTCTCCAGCGGGGCGGCCTGCATCTCCACCCGGAACGTGTTCTTCCCGGTGGCGTCCCCGACGGTCATGCCCGTGTAGAACATGAAGCGGTCGTAGGGGCCTTCGTAGTCGGCGATGGGCGTGGCGGTGTCCAGCCAGATGTCCTCGACGCCCCGGCGGGCGAAGGAGCCCGGGACCAGGCAGAAGTCGACGGCCACCGTCAGGTGGTCGTCCTCGGCGGTGAGCCGGTCCTCGACGATGGAGATGTCCTGGACGTAACCGCCGTAGGGGGCGATGGTCCCGGCCCCGGTGGCGGCATTGGCCGGGATCGCCGACAGCGATGCCGCCACCAGCACGGTGCCGAGCACCGCGGCCGTGGCCGCCTTCCTACTGGAAGCGGGCGGTCGGGGTGCGGGCAATGACGTATGTGTCAATGGAGGGTCCTCTCGGAAGGTGCGTGCGACAGCGATGGCGATGACAGGAAGAACTGCCACTCATTTCCGGCAGGGCGAGGACCTCACCCCAGGGGCCGCGAGGAGCAGCAGGCACACTCAAGCTATCCCGTCGTTGCGTCGAAAACCGCTCTTCGCTAGGCCGAACGGTGCTTCGGGACCGAACCGTGATTGAAGCCTGCTCCCCGGGGCGCCACGGCCGTCAGTAGCGCAACCTCCGGTGTGTCCCTGGGGGGGGGGAGTGGCACGACAGCGCAACCATCCGCGGGGCGTGATTCATGTGCGACCATGTGCGAGAGAATCGTGAGGCTGAACGAGCCATGACTGGAGGGCGGTCTCGACCTCGCGTTGGGCAGACACCCATCCAACCGCTGGGCGGAAAGGATCTGTCTCGTGAACGCACGCCCGAATGACCAGCCTGTCTCACAGTTGCCGATCGAGGACGCTTCCCGACAGGTGTTCGTCCCTCCTCAGGGGTGGACGCGATCCCCCTGCGTCTCGAGGAGCCGTTTCGCCTTTGAGATGAGCAATACGACGAAGTGGTACGTCAATGACGGTCAGGGCAATGGCTACTTCGCCCCGGGCTGGGACAACCAGCGTATAGCCCGCCGAACGGGAATCCTTCGTTGGATTGCGCTGGGCCTGGCGACCCTGATCCTCGGTGTCGGCTGCGTTCACCTCACCCTCGAGTACGGCGAACAGATCCACTACAACCGTCTGAAGAGCGGGGGAATCGAGACCACCGGCGTCGTGGGACGTGTGAGCGTGGAGCATTCAACGCACGTGTCACGGGACTCCGGACGCAGATACATCACGCAGACGACAGCCACCCTGGATTATCCCGTTCATGGCCAGGTCCTGCACGGTGAGATCTCAACCTTCAGCAGCGCCTGGAACTCCTTCGGGTCCACGGCACGGTATCCGGACCCGGCATGGGCCCCGGGAGAACTCCTCACGGTGTACGTCGACCCCGTGAACCCCGGGCGTTTCGTCCTGTTCAATGAGTTCATGGAAGCTGGCGCTGGGCCTTCGACCGCGGCGGACACTCACGAGCCCGCGGCTTAAGTATGGAGACCGTTCCGCCGAAGGTCCTAGAATGCCGACACGCAGCGATGCGGAACATGTGTTCCTCATCCCGGAGGAGGCTCTCGTGGACGTGCGGATCGCAGAAACAGTGATCATGCTGAAAATCGGTGACGGAGTTCTCACCACGTTGTTCCCAGTGGAACATTGCGCGAGATGGGAGTTTGGCCCGTGGGCTCCGATGATGGCGTGGTTCCGAGAGCGTCCAGGACTGACTCGCGCGCTTGGGGTGGCCCAGGTTGTCGGAGCCATAGCAGTTGCCACAACCTTGTCCCGAACACCGGGACCGGCGTGGCGCACATGACTCACCATCGGTTGCCTCAGACCTGATGCTGCTGCTGGTGGTGCTTTCTCTCCTGAGCTCCTCGTCAACAGGTCGGGATGCCCTCCAGTGAACTCCATTGCCCCGTGCCGTGGCATGCTCATGGCCTGTCCCAGAGCTAGGACGGGGTCCCTGCGTTAACGGGAATGACGTTGTGGTTGAGGCGGAAGAGGTTCTCCGGGTCGTAGCGATTCTTCAGGGCCACCAGCCGCTCGTACTTGACGAGTCCATAGGCCCGGCGTGCCGTCTCTGCCGTCTCCTCTGCTCCCGCTAGGGGTTCACCGATGAAGTTGACGTACTGTCCTGCGGCGGCAAAGGGCTGGAGCCGGGCGTGGGCCGTCCGGGCGAACGCGCTGAGCCGCTGGTCCTCGGCCGGGTCGGTCCAGAAGCCGGTGATCTCAACCCAGTACTTCGCCGAGCGATCGGGAAAAGCGGTCGCATCGTCGGGGATCCGGCCGAAGGCTCCGCCCATGGTGTAGATGTTGATCGCGGTCCCGAACCAGGTCATATCCGAGGCCACGTCCACGAGCACCTCACGTGCTGTCTCGTCCAGTCCGGTGATGGGTTGGTTCTTCAGGTAGCTCCGGGAGCCTGGGGGCAACATCTCGTCCATCGCGGACTGCCAGACGGTCCAGGAGGTCGGGGCGGTCTCCTCCGCATCCGGGGCCACGGCCGACCGTAGGCGCTCGATCAACCCCCGGCCGGCGTCGTGGTCTTCGGACGCCCACACACAGCCGAGCACCATCCAGGGTTGCCGGCCCACGCCCAGCTCGGGCGGGAGCACGATGAAGGTGATGCCTGCGTTCATCTCCTCGGGCAGCTCCTGGGCCCACCGGTCGAAGGCACGTAGGGCATCTCGCCAGCGCGCGGGCCTGTAGAAGAGGTTGGCGCACAGGACCTCGGCCGGCAGCGGGTGTGCCCGGAAGGTGAAGGACGACACCACGCCGAAGTTCCCGCCCCCGCCGCGCAGGCCCCAGAACAGCTCCGGGTTCTCCTGCTCACTGGCATGCAGGTGCTCACCGCGGGCGGTGACCAGGTCGGCAGCGACCAGGTTGTCCAGGCTCAGAC
Source organism: uncultured Citricoccus sp. (assembly GCF_937871995.1). Classification (NCBI taxonomy): domain Bacteria; kingdom Bacillati; phylum Actinomycetota; class Actinomycetes; order Micrococcales; family Micrococcaceae; genus Citricoccus; species uncultured Citricoccus sp. Next base: position 11,724 of record NZ_CALMQR010000036.1, read on the forward strand.
CGTGGGTCCGGGTCAGCCAGCCGACCCCCCCGCCGAGTGTCAGCCCGGCGACCCCGGTCATGCTGACCTCCCCGAGCGGCACGACCAACCCGTGGGCGGTGGTCGCCCGATCGACGTCCGACAGTCTTGCTCCAGGTGCCACGGTCACCAACCGGCGTTCGACGTCGACCTCCACGCTCCGCAAGACACCCAGGTCCAGCACCAGGCCGTCCTCGACCGTGCCGTGACCGGCGATGCTGTGCCCGCCACCACGCACGGCCAACGCCAGGCCGGTGTTCCGTGCCACCTCGAGCACTGGGGCGATGTCCTGCACGGCGCCTGCCCGGATGACGGCGCGTGGACGCCGATCGATCATCCCGTTCCATACCGCGCGGGCCTCGTCGTAGAGGGGGTCCTGCGGCTCGATCACCGAGCCGACCAGCCGTTTGCCCAGCTCCTGCAGGGCACGGCGTAGGTCCTCCGTCCCGCTGTTGTCCTGCGCTGTATTCATCGGTCTGCTGCTTCCCTGCGTGAGTCGGGTTTCTGGCGATGAGATCCGTCTGTGGAGATCCGGTCGAGACCACCTCGCGATCCTGTGCGCGATGGCGCTGGGGTTTGCCCGGGGGCCAGTCCGGTGAGGCTGTCCCCAAGGGTGCTGCACTAGGACAGCTGGAAAGCGGTGGATTCAGAATAGGAATCACCGATGAGCCCCGACAATAACCGTCTGACCGCCTGAGCCCGCCACGTCGTGTCCGACGGGCTCGAACGGGATTCTTCTGGGTCACCCTGCCGCCATTCGGGACGCCGGTGCCTTCGGGAAGGCCCTGCACCTCGTCTGGACCGACTGATGATGGCGCCGTCAATAGGTAACGGCCCATGGCGCAACGACCGGGGGCAGAAAAGCACGGGACCACGTATGCGTTGAGTGGGATGGAGCAGTCGCTGTACTGATCTCAGTGCTTGACGAGTGCGGACCACCCTATGGATGAGCGAGGGCAGAAAGTACTTTTATGCCGTGAGGATAAGTGCACATCCAACCCCAGTCTGGCGACGGTCGTGAATGACCGGAACGTGTCGTGATAATTGTGCTAAATCGACGCCGAAAATCACTATCACGTCAATTTACACGTGCGCCCGGATCGGAGTATGAGCGGCTGCTAGCACCGAATGGGAGCGAGATCGATGACAGAACGGACCCTGCAGCCTGAACCGGTGTGCGACTCGAAGACGAATCCATCAATGGTGCGTCAGGTCTTACTCGCGTTCCTCGTCTCAGCGGGAACGGTCTTCGGCCTCACCGGCTGTGCAGTCGAAGCGGATGGCGTCGATGTTCCTCGTGAACCAGCGGCGTCCCTGATCTCCGTAGTCCGCTCCGACTTTGATGTCGTGGTCTTCGGTGGGTCACCGTCCGGTGTTGCCGCCGCGGTCACTGCTGCGGAACGGGGTGAGAAGCACGGGCACCGAGTCGCGTTGATCAGCGAGTATCCAACTGTTGGCGGTGCCATCTCCAACGGTCTTGGCGCAGCCGATATCGGGGGGAAGTCCGCGGTGACGGGCTACGCTGACCGCTTCTTCCAGGGGGTGAGGGATACCTACGATGACGCCGGAGCCTGGAACGTCACTCCGAGCGATGCAGAGGAAATCTTCCGGGGGCACCTCAGCGATGCCGGGGTTGAGGTCTTCACGGACGAGACACTTGAATCCGTAGCGAAAAGTGGCGAGCAGATCGACTGCATCACCACCACCCGTTCCCAGTATTGCGGCCCGGTCTTCGTGGACGCGACGTACACCGGCGAACTGGCCGCCGCTGCCGGCGCTCCCCACCGTCTGGGCTACGGCGACTGGTTCGACTACGACGAGCCACGGGCAGAGCGTGTCTGGAAAGTCCTCTCGAAGCTGGAACCCGAGGACGTGTCAGGTGCCGAGGCTGCGTTCGCGGAGAACCCCTACGTCACGACCGGTGTCCCGCCCTCCGCGTCATGGGTCGACGATGCCAGTGACGGTCGTATCTCAATGACCTATCGCCTGTGCGTGACGAAGGACGAGAACAACAGGGTTCCGTTTGCGAAGACAGGCAACTACGAGCGATACGCCGACGGGTGGCGGCGTTGGCAGGGCGGACTGACATGGGGAGTCCAGCTCGCTGGTCACGGCCGAGTTACTGGGCCCGTCCAAATCGTCCCGACCCAGGATGGGAAGTGGGACTTCAACAACGGACACGGATTCGCCAACGTCCCGGCGCCAGACGGGCTGTTCACGGGCGAACGCGACGCCGTATTCGATCAGCTGGAAGACTATCAGCGCAACTGGATGTGGTTCCTTCAGCATGAGACGCCAGAAGGCGTGCGTGAATCCATGGCCGGTTTCGGTTTGTGCGCGGACGAGTTCACGGACAACGAGAACTGGCCGTACGAGCCATACATCCGTGAGGGGCGGCGCATCGTCGGCGAAGAGACGCTGACCATGCACAACATCGACGACCCGGCGCAGCGCGTTGCCGAAGAGAGCATCGCGATCGGCACGTACCACGTCGACAACAAGCCGAGCGAGTACCGCTACTGGGACGGTGTCATGTACCGCGACTGGGCTTCTTACGCGGCCGTTCCCTGGTATGAAGTGCCTCGCGGCGTGATCCACCCGGTCAACCTCGACAACCTGATGGTGACAGTGAATGTCTCGGCGACTCCCCGTGCTCACGGATCGGTACGTATGGAGCCGCAGTACATGGCCATGGGTGAGGCTGCGGGTGCGATCGCGTTCTCATCGCTGCTCACGGCGGTGCCACCGGTTGATGCTGACTGGCAGTCGGTCGACTATGTGCTGCGTATGAACGGCAACGTACGCAAGCTGTCGCTTGTGTGCGAGGGCATGACGACGGCACGTCACCGCATGGCGGCGGGGCTCGACCCAGTGACGTGTGAACCCAGCGCGCTTAAGGGCAACCGAAGATGACCGCAGACGCCTTCCGTCGAGGACGGCGAACATGGCCACGATGCAGTGGCAGATGCAGCCACAGCACTCCACGCGGGGCTTCGGGCGTGTGAGTGCGTAGAACATGGTGACGGTCATGCGGGGGCCGGGCCACCCGCGCAGATCAGTACCATGGCGGGCGCCGGACGGTGAAGAAGTCGCCGATGAGCACCGGGGTGGCGAGGCCCAGGTCATACTTCAACAGGGACAGGGCCCTCACGCGTCCGGACTCTCCTCGAACTAGTAAAGCAGTCTTTACGTCAAGCACGCTTGTCTGTAAGGTGAGCTTGACACGACAGGGTGCGGACGAGGGAAGGGCAGACGGCATGGACACCAACAGGGCGACACGGAGCGCATGGGGACGAGCACGATTCGGCGGCAGCTCGACGACGTTGTTGGTCGTCTCGCTGACCATCGGCGCGCTCATCTCAGCCGGTCTGGGCGGACTCTTCCTAGTCCTGGGCACCACACAGGATCCCATTCTCGCCTTCTCTGTGGTCTTCGTCGTCACCCTCCCGGTCAGTGCAGCGCTGGGCTGGGCGGTGCTGGTGGATCGCTCGACGCTGGCCGGGGCACTCGACAAGCCCGAGGACTCGATCGAGTCGGCCTGGTATGACAAGGCGGCCAGCGGAGCGTTCGGGGACATCCTCATCGTGGGTGGTCTCAGCGCCGGAGGACTCGGCCTGGCGGGGGTTGAAGCACCCCTGACATGGGCGATATCGGCGCTGGTGCTCTTCGCCATGCTCGACCTCGCCGTGCGCTACGTGTGGCTGAAGAGATCGGCGCAGTAGGTGGAGAACGCGCTTCCGGAGCACCGGCAGGCCCGCGGGTGGTCTCAGCAGCGACTGGCTGACGAGCTCGGCGTCTCCCGCCAGACCATCATCTCGATCGAGAAGGGCCGGTATGACCCGTCCCTGCCGGTAGCGTTCCGGCTCGCGAACGTCTTCCAATGCACGATCGAGGACCTCTTCACTCCGCAGAAGGCGCAAGATTCGTGATGCCACCCTCTCGCATCCCCGGGGATGGGAGAGCCCTGATATCTGTCGCCCACCCGTTCAGGACGGACGGGTTGAATAGTCTGAAGTCGCGGATCCCGGTCGAACCGGGACCCGCGACGGGGGCCGATGGCTATCTGGTCGTTCCTTCACGCAGCGCGGTCAGCGCTCGATGAAGACCTGGGTGGTGTACATGTACCCCTTGTTGTCCCTGGGGATTGCCCAGATACCGATCCCGGTGTGGGTGAAATCCGGGTTCAGGATATTGGCGCGGTGCCCTGCGGAGTTCATCCATGCAGTCACCGCCTTCTGGGGGAACCCGTCTACGGCATAGGCTGGTTTGCCGTTCATCTGGCACCAGGTGTTGTAGATGTTCTCGCCGTATGAGGTGAACGAGACGTTTTCGTCCTTGAGCCGGTCAGCGGGGCCTTTGCCGTTGATCACATGGCTGAAGATTCCAGTCCGGGCCATGTTCTGAGAGTGCTTGATGGCAGCGTTGCTGACACCTTGGTCGACCTCGAGGGCCGCAAGGCCGTTTTGCGTCCGCTGCTCATTGACCAGGCGATGGATCTCCCACGCCATGGCGTTCCCGACGTCGCTCGGCGGGGACTGGGCGGTGCAACTGGCGGCCGTCGGCTGAGGGGCGGTCACCGGTCCTGGCGCACTGGTGGCAGGCGCCACGCCGCCGGCGAGCAGGCCCCCCGCAATGATGACGGCAGCGACGCTGCGGTACATGGATACTTTGACCCGTGTGCGTGCACTCGGACGCGAACACGCCGGGTCGTGACGAGGTTGATGGGACATCTCGGTCTTCTTTCACGGGGCGACCGAAGACAGCACACCTCGAGATGACCTGCGGCCTGGTTGACTGAGGCCGGGGGAGTGGAGGACTTGACTGGCTGTTATCAACAGTCTGGTCGGGGGCTGTCTCGCGATCATGAAGGGTTGCCGTGGAGAGTCCAGATCCTGGATTCAACGTCCCCAAGAACGGCCACTTGCCCTAGTGGCCGACCGTCGGTGCAGCAATCACTCTAAG